>CAJWVP010000285.1 GCA_913048145.1 uncultured Rhodospirillaceae bacterium | reverse complement strand
ACAAATTAAAGTTGAGAGTGGAAAGTTCAACTTTGAATTTGGAGCCAAGCGGGGGCAGCGCGGCAGCTGCGCGCCTCTTCTCCACCTTGTGCATGGCGCTCAGGTTGCCGCGTGAGTACTCAAAGGCAACGAACTTGTTCCAGACCCGGAGCAAGGCGTCGGAAGCCAGGCCATTGTCGTCGGCCAGAACCTTTTCGAAGACGACGCGCGTGTTGTTGTCGTCATTGGTCGAGGAGAGGAAGTCGAGGTACTTGTCGATGTATTGAATCTCGTGCGAAAATTGCTTCAGGCCCATGTCAAAGATGTTGCGCGCCACCAGTGGGTCCTTGTTGCCGATATACTCGCGCAGCGCCGCATCGGCGAATAGCTCCCACGTGTTGCCCTGCGGGTCTTTACGTGCGCGCTTGAAAATCGCTCGCGACTCTTGCACGCCCTCACATCGACGGGCGAAACGCATGTAATGGATGTACACGAGGGGCCCCGGCAGCTGCTCACACATGGTCTCGTAGCACTGCTTGGCCGCCGCGGTGTTGCCAGCCATCTCGTGCTTCTCCGCGAGCGCAAGGTGCAGGACAACTGAGTCACCGCTCATGGCCAGTGCGCGCTTGAGCGTCTTGATCTCACCGTCGCGCCACACAGAAACCTCAGTGTCTTTGCCAACCTGGGTCTCGGCGACAATGCGTGGAAGGGAGCGCATTTCCTCAACCTTCTTGCCGTCGAAGGTTAAGATCACGTCACCGGCCTTGATCTTGGCCATTTCGGCAGGGCTGCCCTTGATAACACTAGCTACCAGGGCACCTTTGGCTTCGCTAAGACCGAGCGTCTCGGCAATCTCATCGGTCACCGCCTGGATGTGCACGCCCAGCCAGCCGCGTTTGACCGAGCCGCTTTTAATCAACTGGTCGATCACCGGCTTGGCGGTGGAGGTGGGAATGGCAAAGCCAATACCGACGCTGCCGCCGGTGGGAGAGAAAATGGCTGTATTGATACCGATCACCTGACCCTTCAGGTTAAACATGGGCCCACCCGAGTTGCCCCGGTTGATCGAGGCATCGGTCTGGATATAATCGTCATAGGGGCCAGAATTGATATCTCGGCCGCGTGCCGAGATGATCCCCGCGGTCACTGTGCCGCCCAGGCCAAAGGGGTTGCCGATGGCAACAATCCAATCGCCTACGCGGGCAACGCTCGAATCACCGAATCCTACGGCGGGAAGTTCTTTCCTGGGCTTCACCTTTAGAACGGCCAGATCCGTCTTCGGATCGCGGCCGATCAGTTCCGCCGGCAGGCGCGTATCGTCCTGTAGGATCACCGTAATCTCATCCGCATCAGCGATTACATGGTTGTTGGTCACCACATAACCATCCTTGGAAATCACGAACCCGGAGCCCAACGAAGTCGCCCGCCGCGAACGCTGCTGCGGGCCGTTGCGGTCGTAGAACTCCTTAAAGAACTCCTCAAACGGCGAGCCCGGGGGAAGCTGCGGCATAGTGGGGCGCTCACGGCCCTCGACGGTTTGGGTCGTGGAAATGTTGACCACCGACGGCAACAGTTTTTCGGCCAAATCGGCGAAACTTTCCGGTGCGGTCTTGGCAAGCGCGGTTCCCGTACCGGCCCAGGAAATCACCATGGTGGTGATCAACATGACCAACGTCCGCTCGGCAACGTTGTGCAAGCCTGAGAGATTGACTGCCTTAGACATCATTTATCGAACCTCATCATGATCTTCGGAAACGGTTCCAGTGCGGAGCCCGAATCGAGAAAATTAAAGAACGTCGCGGAGGACCGCGCAATGCTTACCCTCCGACTTGTGATCGAGATATGAGCAACAAATATGGCCGAGGCATGACCCGTGCGGGGCATTACGGAGGCAATTCGTGCCCTCATCTCATCCCCGAATGAGCCAGACAAGGCCTACGGCTAGGGTGGTCAACGAGAGGCCTGCCACGCGCAAAGTAGAGCTAGGTTGTTTAATAGCAATAGCCATCATGCGCTTCATACCGTCGGGAAACAGGGCGTAGACAATCCCCTCCAACGCAACGGCCAAGGCTAAAGCGGTGAATAAATCGCTCATGCGCCCTCCCGGCCTCGAATTACTGGTCCGCCTTGCCTCCGGACGTTCCGAAGAACCGGAAGAATTCGGAATTTGGGCTCAGCACCATGGTGGTCCCTTCACCCAGCGCCTCGCCGTAAGCCTCCATGGACCGGTAGAAGTCGAAGAATTCCTTATCCTGGCCAAAAGCCTCACCGAGGACGCGGTTGCGTTCACCTTCGCCTTCACCACGCAGGATTTGCGAAGACCGCTGAGCCTCAGCGATGATAATAGTGCGATCCTTATCGGCTTCAGCCTGAATGCGCGTTTTCTGTTCTTCACCCTCAGCCCTAAGTCGGGCCGCATGGGCGACGCGGTCAGATTTCATCCGATTGTACACGGCCTGCGCCGTCTCGTTCGGAAGGTCTGTCCGACCGATGCGGACATCGACCACTTCCACACCAAATTCGGGCGCCGACGCTATCATCTGACGCGTGATCTTCTGCATACTCAATGCACGTTTTTCCGTCAGCATATCACCGAGCAGGATACGGCCAATCTCCGCTCGGACGGCTGCGTTGAGACGGCGACCAAAGACATCGCGAAAATTGGCATCCGTCAGCGCACGTTTACGATATTCCAATGGATCAACAATTTTGTACCGCGCGAAGGCATCAACGTTTAGCCGTTTCTGATCGCCCAGAATAACCTCTTGGACCGGCGGGTCCAAATCTAGGATGCGCCCGTCATAGAACTCGGCGTTCTGGATGAACGGCATCTTGAAATGCAGCCCAGGCTTTTTTATCACCCTGACCGGATTACCAAACTGCAGGACCAGCGCCTGGCTCGTTTGATGCACCGTGAACAGCGCGCTGTTGGCGACGACAATAAGCGCTACGACAGCGATACCGCCGATTACAAGACTAGCTTTTTTCATGTCGTGATGCTCCTATTGCGCTGCGCGTTTCTTGAGTTCAGGCAACGGCAAATACGGAACCACACCGGAACCGCCCTGGCCCTTGTCGACGATAACCTTTTCCGACTTCTTAAGGACATCTTGCATCCGTTCCAGGAATAGCCGCCGGGTTGTCACGTCTTTGGCGCCCAGATAGGTTTTGTAAACCGAGAGGAAGCGCTTCGCTTCACCTTCCGATTCCTTAATGACACGCTGTTTGTATGCTTCGGCGTCTTGGAGCATTTTCTGAGCTTCACCCTTAGCCCGCGGAATGATGTCGTTTTTATAGGCCTCAGCCTCGTTGACTGAGCGCTCCTGGTCCTGTTGAGCCCGCTGCACATCTTGAAAAGCATCGATAACTTCTTGCGGCGGGTCCGCCTTCTGCAACTGGATTTCCGCAATCGACACGCCAGCGCCGTATCGATCTAGAATTTTCTGCAGCAGTTCCTTCGAATCCTGTTGTACGGACTGTCGCTTCGTCGTAATCGCCTCTTCCAGAGGCGTTTGGCCGATCACCTCACGCATTGCACTCTCGGCTGCGATCTTAATGGTCGCTTGCGGGTCGCGAATGTTAAAGAGGTAGTCTGCAGCATTCTTTATGCGCCACTGCACCACGAAATCAATGTCGATAATGTTCTGGTCTGACGTGAGCATTAGGCTCTCCTGAGGCACGTCGCGCGCACCTCCGCGGTCCACGTCGCCAACGCCTCGATAGCCGATGTTGATGGAGTTCGTGCGCTCCACGTTTGGCTTGATCACGTCACCAATAGGCCTCGGCGGCCAGAAATGCAGTCCCGGACCTGTGCGCTTCACGAATTCGCCGAACAGGAGCTCAACACCCTGCTCACCAGGATTGACCCGGTAGATACCGCTGCCGCCCCAAATCAGGGCTGCGACAAGCGCGAGGATCATGATACCCTTGAAACCGCCACCGCCGGGCATAAATTGCTTTACCTTGTCCTGGCTCCTGCGGAGCATCTCTTCTATGTCAGGGGGTTGCGGT
>CAJWVP010000284.1 GCA_913048145.1 uncultured Rhodospirillaceae bacterium | reverse complement strand
TCTAAGAAAAGGTTTCGGTTTTAAGAAAAGGACCCAGTCTTGCGGTCTAAGACAACTCTGTTACCGCAACCCCTATGCTGCAGGGCAATACGTCACACGCGTGCGTGGTAATCTGCGCCGCTGACAGCTCTGCAACGGGTCAACGGCATCTGGTACTAGTATGCACTTAACGTGATGCGCCTGCTTGCTTCCTACGACTGAGTTAGGGCCCACAGTACCATTCCACCAAGAACTGTCGCCTGCCGCCACCCACCAGCGTCAACCACCAAGGGAAGGAGCGCCCTGCTTGCTCGCGCAGCCACCGGCGCTGCCAATGGCCTTGGCCGTCCAGATCATGGCGGCGAAGGCGATCACCACAGTGGCGGCCAGCGCTGTCCCGTGACTGTGAAACAGGCGTGCCAGACCCGACGGCGCGGCTAGGTCCTGCCAGCTCTCCTGACGCACCCGGGCCAGAATGCCCGGAACGTTAAGATCAAACTCATGCGGCTCTGTGAACTGGCAGGCGTAATAACATCCGCGGCAGTTGTGACAAAGATTGGCAATTTGCGTAATGTCCCCATCGGCAAATGCCCGTTTGCGATGCAAGGCTGGGAATACAGCGCAATACCCCTCGCAATACCGACAGGCGTCACAGATCTGCAACTGGCGGACCGCTTCGGCAATACTCTCACTGGACATGGTTAGCAGCCTCACGTCCTGCGATGCGTCCAAAGACGGTCCCAATGGTCATACCAAAGCCGCCCATGTAGCCTTGGCCCAGGATCGACCCAGCCATGGTTTCACCTGCCGCCCATAGGTTGGTAATTGGTCCGTCGGCACCTTGCACCTGGGCATTCTCGTCAACTTTAAGGCCGAGATAAGTGAAAGTCACTCCAGGGCGCAAGCTGTAGCCATAGAAGGGCGGCTTATTGATTGGCCGTGCCCAGTTTGTTTTTGGCAGGTTTAAACCTTCAGTTGCCAGCCCGTCTAATTCTGTGGGATGGAAATCACCCTCTCGGCATCCAGCATTGAAAGCCTCAATCGTTGCCATTCCAGCCTTAACGGGTAGGCCAAGAGCTGTCAGAAGTTCTGGCAGGGTATCCGCCGCTATTGGGGGGAAGACGGACGGCATGAACAAGTCGATAGATTTTGAATCAATGATTGAATATCCCACCTGGTCCGGTTCCGCCGCAACCAACCGACCCCAAATGGCATAGCGTTTGGGCCAGATGTCTTCACCCTCGTCGTAGAACCGGAGGCCGTCCTTATTAAGGACTACTGAAAACGGCACACAATCCAGGCGGGTGACGATGCCACCATCAAACTTCGGCGCGCGACCATCGATCGCAACGGCATGGCATTGCGTTGGGTCGCCGACAGACTTTGCGCCCTGGTCGAGGAGATCCTTGAGAACTTTCCCCTTGTTGTAAGGCGTGCCTCGGATCAAAAAGTTTTTCGCCGCGGGCCCCCAAGCCCGGGTCAGCCAATCGATATCGCTCTGGAATCCACCAGACGCGACAATCACAGCTTTCGGCTGTAGTCGTCGGGTCTGACCATTGTGTGTGAACTCCACGTATTGGGCTAAATCACCCTCTAGTTCCACATGGGTGACCGCTGCTTCATAAAGCACCTCGATTCCAAGGTTCTCCGCAGTCCTATAGTAGGCATTGACGAGCGCCTTGCCTCCACCCAAAAAGAACGCGTTAGTGCGCCCTAGGGATAGTGTCCCAGACAAGGACGGCTGAAACCTCACCCCGTGCGCCTCCATCCACGGCAGGCACTCCTCGGACGTCCGGATGGTCATGCGCGCGAGGTGTTCGTCGGTCTTCCCCGCTGTCACTTTTAACAGGTCCTGGAAATATTCCTCTTCATCGTAACTGTCGTGCATCACCGACAGCGGGCCATTATGCATGCAGCGGAAGTTCCTTGTATGTCGGGAGTTGCCGCCGCGGTAGGGTTTCGGTGCCCCCTCCAGCATGAGAACAGACGCCCCCAACTCAGCGGCGGTCATGGCGGCGCAAAGCGCAGCGTTGCCGCCACCAATGATGACAATATCAGGCGCATCCGTACGTGGCAGCATTACCAGCACCTCAAGAAGAAGAACATTTGCAGTAAATTTTGTATACGGCTGTATATATATCGAATCAACCGCCTGTCTAAGTCCATGGGCCTCGCCCCGGCAATCGCGGCAAGGATGGCCACTTCTTTGGTTGATCGCAGGATTTCGAAAATCATGCGCGTGCGACCCAATACCCAGGGGTGTGTGCACATCGAAAAATGTCTTGGTGATCAAATCACCGGCGCGGCTAGGCAGGGCGGAAACTAGTCCGGATCGCTTGAGACAAGCAAATCGCCTCCGTCACCGTTCTGATAGCTAATTGGATGCTCATGAGCTGTTCTCGCACTGTGGAGTATCCATTATTGGATTATACACGTCGCACTTAACGCCGCGCAGGTTGAGGCTTTCCAGGATGATCGACAACAATGCCCAATTCATGCTTGGCTCCTCTCCTCACCATTCACGCCCTAGCACGAAACCGCAACCACGGTCCGAACAGGCTTATGGGGACGGCAAAAGCCTTACCCGACTTCGCGCGGCATAGGACGTGAGGGAATTTCCGTAAGCAATCCGCCGGCGGCCATAGCGACGATCTCATCCCGCCCAACAGGCAGGTCGGCGAACAGACGCTCCAAGATCCAATCAAACCCATTGATCTTAATTGACGCGGCACAGCTGGGCACGCCGATCACAGGTGTATCGTCCAGACCGCCGAGCAACAGCAGATTGCCGGGGTCGACAGGCATACCCAATTGCACAATCGTGCCACCACTTGCGGTCAAAGATGCGGGTATGACGTCTTCGCGATCAATAATTGCGGACGCGCCAAAAACCATGATGATATCGCAGTCCTTTTCCTGCGCTAGGCGGATCTCCTTGGCCACAACGTCCTCGCGGTGCGCGCACTCCGCAAGATGAACCAAGCTGCCGGACAAGGAATTCACTCGCGTCGCCATGGCCTCTCGCCGTTTCGCCATCACCTTATCCGCGTCGCTGGGCAACCGGGAAAGGATGAGACCTACCTGTTTAGGCTGGAACGGATAAACATCCAAACGCAGACGGTCAGCCGCGGCGATGGCTTCCAGGTTCGACACACTGGCGTTAGAAACTGCTAGGGGAATGATCTTTACAGTCGCAACGAGCTGAGTGGCGCGTACTCGAGAATACGGCGGCAAGGTAGCAATCGTTATGCCTTCATTGATATGATTGGCATGGGCAACCTTGCAAACATCAGCGACAAATACCCCGTCCATCGCAGCAAAAAAATTAACCCGGCCGGTGAAGGGATCTGTTATGTCCACATGATCGCCGCGGACAAAATCGGCTACCCGCCTGGCAGCCTCGTCTTCATGGACATCCCCCGGCTCTAGGCTCGCCGCGACTACCGACGTCAAATTTGCATCGCGAAGCTGCGCTATTTCCGCATCGCCAATCCTCAGGCCCTTATTGAGTCGCCCGTCTGGCAACCTAACCGAATGGGCGAGGATACATCCACGCGCCTCTTTTATGGATACTTCGCCGAAAATCATGGGCTATTTGCACCCATCATCACGATAAGGGCAAGTCGCTGGATCACGCGACTGGTGCAGGCATGGCTTCGGGGCGGAGCTCTTCCACCAGCTTGTCGCTCTCGGAGCCGATGACCGAATGCAACTGATCCAAAAAGTCACGTTTCTCTAATCCGGGGTAGATGGGAGCAAGGAAAGAGAGGGTGACCTTTCCGGCGCTGATGGTGCTGGCACCTTTTGGCCAAAAGACGCCGGAATTCAAAGCGATCGGAATGACTGGCAATCTGAGACGCTTATAAAGCAGGAAGATTCCGCCCTTCAATTCCGGGTTTTGCAGCGGCGGCTGCCGAGTGCCTTCGGGGAAGATCAGTAGATTCCGGTTCTGGGAGATCACCGCTTCAGCCTGTTCATACATGTGCGTAAGAGCCTTACGACCCCTGGCCCGATCGACGGCAATCATCTTCAAATGCTTCAGGTACCATCCGAATACGGG
>CAJWVP010000283.1 GCA_913048145.1 uncultured Rhodospirillaceae bacterium | reverse complement strand
CCGCGCCGCGATGGCTTTCAGTTGATCCCAGAACGCGTCCTCTAGGGTGATGGATGTGCGATGATCGGCGATGACGACGGATCGCTTGCGGATGCAGGTGGGGTCAGGAGTGGTGTCGATGGTCCGTTGCTCCCAATTTTGTGCGAGAAGATAGCGCAGATGCCTGTCCCCGAAAAAGGCGCCGCTGGTGATCTGGGTCACAGACATATGGGTTTGGCCCCCCTGTGCTGGGGCTCATGGTTGAATGCCGCAATCAAGCCCGTCGCCCCCATTACCTAGCTGGAGCACTTTGACAAGCAACACATTAAGGATAACGTGGTGCTGTCCGATTTCGCTTCGAAGGCCTTCGTCGTTGCGGCTTAAAGGCCTCATCCTATGCACCATTCTGTGGGACGGTTTTCGGGTTTGACGACTGGTCCGATAAACCTGTGACATTCGAGCTGGGGTCGGCCAAGCCGGGTTCGAACCAGGGGTGCGTCATTCTGGTCGAGGGCTGCGATGTTCGGGAGCTAGGGCCGTTATTAGGCACCGACAACTGCCCTGTAGATGGCTTTTCGAACTGACATGACGATAGGGTCGTCGTCTATTTGGCGGCGATCAGCATGATTTCCACGTCGTACTTGTCACTTGCAAGTTTTGCCTCGACACAGGCGCGACAAGGCGTGTTATCGGGGCTAACCCACGAATCCCAAACGGCATTCATTTCCGCGAAGTTGGCCATGTCGGTGATCCAAAGGTTCGCCGATAAGAGTTTCGACTTGTCCGTGCCGGCTTCCGCCAGGTAGCCGTCGATGCGCTCCAAGATATCCCGGGTTTGCTCCGCCACCGTGCCACCCGGCGCGCCGGAGGCTACCTGGCCAGCTATGTAGACGGTGTTGCCGTGAACGACGATCTGGCTCATGCGGTCGCCAGTGTGCATGCGTTGGATAATCATTAAATCTCTCCCTTTGGAATTCAGCTTTGGATGATTGGAAATTGGGAGGTTAGAGCCTATCCGCCGGTCGCTTCGGTGAAAAGGCTTCGGCGGGGGATTATTCTGGGGCCTTCATTCCACGGGTGGACACCGTGTCGGCGCCCAACGCATCGGCTAACAGCGATTTGGCGCTTCCTGGCTTCAACGGTTTTTGCTGACTGGGGTCGGGTGCCCAGGCGGTCATGGTGATAATTTCGAAGGTCGCCGGAATCCGACCGGCCGCGTCGGCAAATGTCTCTAAATAGATCTCGAAGGCCCGGAGCAGTGTGGCGCGCCGGGTGAAGTTGCGGCGCCGATCTTTGTTGGCATTAGTTTCCCCCATGCCACGCAGGTCAAGAAGCAGCTTTAACGGATTACCGTAGGAGACGGTCACCGTTTCCGCATCCACCACGGGCAGTGCGAAACCCGCCCGGGTCATCAGGTTGCCCAGGTCGCGCACGTCGATGAGCGGTGAAAACCGGGGGCTGACCCCACCCTCGATCTCGGTCTCCGCCTGGAACAGGGACGTGCGTAATTCATGCAGCGTGTCGCCGCCTAACGCCGCGGCCAGGAACAGGCCATCGGGCTTCAGGGCTCGGCGAATCTGAATCAGCATACCCGGTAGATCGTTGACCCAATGCAGGCTCAGGTTGGAGAGGACCAAATCGAAGGACATTTCGGCGAAGGGCAGTGCCTCTTCATCGCCGGCCAGCGCCGGAGCGCCCTTGCCATTGGCCAGGGCCGCTAGGATCGGGGATAAGTCCGATTGGATAAGCGTTTCAATGCCGCCGCGTCCGCCCAGTGCGCGGGCTAACTCACCGCCATGGCAACCGAGATCTAGGGCCAAGGGAAAGGACCGGGTCACGTCGTCCAATCGGTCCGCCAAGCGCTCCGCCGATTCCGCAAACAGAAAATCGTGCGCTGACAGGTTGGTGGCGGCGCGATCCCGGTGGCGGCGCACGGCGGTTCGGTTGAAGACAGTAATGCTTTCGATCATGGTTCTCTTATGCCACAGGAAAGGGGCTCCTTAAATGCCGTCGCGTCTGGGCCGCTGAAGCGCGGTTGGGATCAGGCTTTGGATTTGCCAATATCGCCACAGTGCCAGAAAGGTGGTTGCGTGGTTGTGGAAGTGCGCACGATTTGCTCGGCCTGCCCTTCGCCGAAGGCCCAGGGCCCCGCGGCCGAATGCGACGCGAGCCTGTGCACGCTACCGGCTTTTTCCCGGACTCGCGCAGTGTTGGTCTATGACGAGGTAGGCTGTGGTCTGCCGGTAAAGCGGGGCCGTGGTCCCTCGGATAGTTCACGGGGCGGTAAACGTCGACGATTGGCATTCGGTACCCACGTGACTATATACTTTGCTAATCACGAACATTGACCGACTGACCGGAGGGCTCAAATCGTGGCGAAAATTGAAATATACACGTCTCCCTTCTGCGGGTTCTGTTTCCGCGCTAAGGAGTTGTTGCAAGCCAAGGGCATCGATTTTGAGGAAATTGATGTTTTTTCGGTCGCCAGTGCGCGTGAACAGATGATGGAGCGTTCTGGCGGTAAGACGTCCGTACCGCAAGTCTTTGCTGATGATGTCTACGTGGGTGATTGCGAGGGCATTCACATGTTGGACGTGCAGGGTGAGTTGGATGCGAAGCTGGGTCTGACGGCCACCTAGGGCAAATCATGGTAACACGGAACCACAAAGTGATCCGATCTAAGGTGTCAAGGGATGTGCAGGCGGTTCGCCGTCGTCTCGGGTACTCCCCTCCACATCCTTAACCGCGCACAGGCGCTGTTTGACGCCCGGAATGTCCGTGACGTCTAGACGGCCGTGTTCGTAGGCGACCACCTGCATCCGCCCGCCAACCAGATCGAGAAGCTCGCCACTTCGTAACAGGTGATCGGGGTTGCGGGGGCGGGCGAATTCCTCATTGCCGCGCGAAAAAGTCTCATAGATCAATACGCCACCCATCGCGATGGCGTTGATCAGGCCCGCCATCAAAGGCCGGAAGAGATAGTTGACGACAATGACTGCATCAAAGGTCATGGCCTCAAGCGGGCCGCCCGGGCCGAAGGGATCGCTCCCGTCCTCCAGGTCCGCGTTGATGACCGTTGTATTCGGCACGTCCATAAGATCCTGAAGCGCGTCCGTATTGCGGTCTATGAACACGGTGCGGCAACCCCGGCGCATCAGGTGCCGGCCATGGCGGCCGCCGCCAGCGGCGAGGTCCAGAACTGACGCATCCTTTGGCACAAGTGGCGCGAACCGCGCCACCCAAGGTGACGGCTCGGTGATCCGAAGGTGCTCGGCCAGGAGGTCCTGGGACTTGGGGGGCAGCTCCTGAGGCATTGTATTCTTTTGCATTTGTTAACAGATATGGGCTATGTGTGATGGCTGTATTCTGAGAATAGTGTGTCTAGACCATGATCGTCTATCAACTCCGCTGCTCCAACGGCCATGAATTTGAGGCTTGGTTCAGAGACAGTGGCACTTACGACCAGCAGGTCAAGGACGGCGACGTCGCCTGTCCGCAGTGTGGCGACGTGCACGTCTGTAAGGCGTTGATGGCGCCCAACATTGCGCCCAGCCGCAAACGCGCTCCCGTCTCGCCCGAAGAAAGTGACCGCGCCGAACGCCGGGCCCAGGAGGTGGCGGAGAAAATTCTCGAAGCGGTCGGCAATATCCGATCCCACGTAGAAAAAAACTTCGACAATGTCGGTGACGAATTCGCCGAGGAGGCGAAACGCATTTACTATGGCGAAGCGGAAGAACGCGGGATCTATGGCAACGCCACCGATGAGGAAGCTGAGGAACTGGATGAAGAGGGTATTGAGTTCTACCGCCTACCCCTCACTGGTCGTGGCGACGGCTAAACGCGCTTAATCAGCATCCCCGTATTCGCTCGGACTGGCTATAAAGTGCCGCTAGGCATTGTCCTGAGCTCCGCTAATCGAAACTCAGGTCCGGAATAACCGCATGCTCGACACCGTCCAGATTTATGGGAACCACGCGCCCCCGATGGCGCCGCCAAGAGCTTCGCAGATGACGTTCTTAATGCTCGGCTCGCGGTGACCTGGCGTTTTAGCCGATGCACCTCAGGTGGCCTTGGTTGCAAACATCATATAGTTGA
>CAJWVP010000282.1 GCA_913048145.1 uncultured Rhodospirillaceae bacterium | reverse complement strand
TGCCGACAGCTCGGACACGCCGCGTGCATACCTGGAGCGCTGCCTCGAGGTGATCGCACAAAAAGAGCCCATTGTTCAGGCCTTCGCTGCCTTCAACGAAGAAACTGCCAGGGCCGCCGCCGACGCAAGCGGCAAACGCTGGAAGGCTGGCAGACCTCTATCTCCCATCGACGGAATGCCCGTGGGGATTAAGGATCTGCTGGAGACCAAGGATATGCCGACACAGATGGGCTGCGACGCCTATAACGGCCACTTTCCACAAAACGATAACGCCGCCGTCTGGGCGCTTCGAGAGGCAGGCGCAGTGATCGCCGGCAAGACTGTTACCGCTGAATTAGGCGGCAATCAACCCGGCCCCACCACGAACCCCTTTGATCCGGCCCGCACTGCCGGCGGGTCCTCATCGGGCTCAGCCGCAGCCGTGGCTGCGGGGATGTTACCCGCCGCCATCGGCACACAAGTTGGCGGCTCAATCATTCGTCCGGCGGCGTTTTGCGGAAACTTCGCCTTAAAACCGAGCCAAGGCGGTCTTCACCGGGGAGAACGCCAAGCTACCTCCATGAGCACACATGGCCCTCATGCTGGTTGCTTAGAGGATATGTGGCGCGTAGCCATCGAAATTGCTAAGCGCACGGGTGGCGATCCAGGACGCACGGGCTTGATGGGCCCCGACAGCGCCCCGGCTCCAATCAAACCAGAACGGTTGATTATTCTAGAGACTGAGGGTTGGGAACGTGTCGACACCGCCAGCCATGAAGCATTCGCCCAATTACGGACCAGCCTTGAAGCGGCAGGCATTTCCATTTCTGACCGTCACAGCGACAACGTCGTTGACGTCCTGGAGAAGAGCATCACCGATGCCACCCATGTCTGCAGCATGATCACAGCATGGGAAAACCGATGGGCGCTGCGCAATTTGATCAATCGTCATCCGGACGGAGTGAGCCAGAGAACCCAAGAGACGGTCGCCAAGGCCGAAGCCATGACGCCTGATGATTACCGCGGACTTCTCCGGGATCGCGAACATGCGCGCTTATGCCATGCGGATTTAAAATCACACGCCGATGCAATTTTGACCTTTGCATGCCCTGGCCCAGCCCCGCACTGGCCTGGAGATAAGCCAGGCGAACCCTTGAACCCCCGGCCAACCGGCGACGCCGTATTCAACTACCCTAGTTCCATGTTGGGCGCTCCCGTGGTAACCATCCCAATGATGGCCGTCGTCGGGCTGCCGGTGGGTTTACAGATCATGGGACAACCTGGCGAGGACGAGCGGATCGCAGCCATTGCTCGGTGGGTTCATGAATCCGTATCGCCAAGCATAGTAACCTAAGCGGGATACGCCAGTGTTCTCCAAAGAATAATATCTGAATTATAGTCGACCAAATCTTTTTATGACCGAAACAGAGCTGCGCTGTTCATCTAAGATATCTGAACATCTGCACGGTTATTAAAAGCAGTAAGGCATCATGACTTTGGCAAAGTAGTCAACAATCTTATTCGTGAATTAGACGGTACGGGGGTAATAGAGCCATGCGCACTCTGCGGTAGTTATTTTAATCGGTTAAGAATATCTTTGGCAGCCTTCTTTGAATCAATGATTATGTCGCTCAAATAAAGTTGTATTATGGATCAAATATTTTCACTCGTATTCAACAATATCACCTCGCCTACGGTTCTGTTTTTTGGCTTAGGGATTGGAGCATCTTTGCTTCGCTCAGAATTGGAAATACCCCAATCTGTAGCGAAATTATTGTCGATATACCTAATGTTGGCGATTGGTTTCAAAGGTGGCTCCGCTGTTGCTAGTAACGGTTTCGAGTTGAAGATGCTCGCTACTCTAGCTTCTTGCGCTGCATTAAGCTTTACAACACCATTTGTTGCTTACTTTCTGCTCCGTCGCGTGAGCAATTTACCCACTGTTGACGTCGCGGCAGTGGCTGCTCATTACGGTTCGATAAGCGTCGTTACTTTGGCTGCTGCGATGCAAGTTCTAAAACAATTGGGACTTGATTATGAGGGGTATATTTTAGCAGCCGCTGCTGTTATGGAGTTTCCGGCCATTATTTCGGGCCTATGGCTGGCGAGACAGTTTGCGCGTAGCGAAACATCAAATGAGAGTGGCGTGCTCAACCATGTGTTTCTAAATGGTTCAATCGTCGTGTTATTTGGAGCATTTGTCATTGGTTTGGTGTCCGGTGAGCAAGGCCTCTCCGATCTAACACCCTTTATCATTGACCCTTTTAATGGAGTACTTTGCCTATTTTTATTAGACATGGGGATCATCGCCGGTCGGGGCATCCGCGATAAGAAAAATGAAATCGGGCCATGCGAAATTGGGTTTGGGTTGGCAATGCCCATGTTTTCAGTACTCCTTGCCAGTGTTTTTATTTTAATTCTTGATCTGTCCGTAGGCGGTACAGCATTGCTATTCACTTTGGCCGCAAGTGCTTCATACATCGCCGTTCCTGCAGCTATGCGGCTAGCATTGCCTAATGCTAACCCCGCAATCTATATAACAATGTCGTTAGGCATTACGTTCCCATTTAATCTCATCATCGGTATTCCAACCTACATAGCGCTTGCGCGATTTCTTTCATGATTTGCGCAAGGAGGGGACCCAACATCGAGAAATCATTGGCCAAGTCAATAGGGTGGAAATTTCTTTAAGATCAATATAATTTGCGGGGCTAGTCACCTATTACTTTGCACGGAACATGATCTTGCGGACCGAGGCACGGTTTTTACCGCCGGTATCATCACTATCAGCGGCAAGCAAAATATGCGCGACCTTGGTAGGAGTCGACCCGAACGCGCGCTCGTGATCGGCGATTATATTGGTTTCCTCATACACCCATTCTCCAACGGGGGCTCTAGAATTTTGGCAGATGATCATAGCATTGACGGCGCCAAAGAAGGGGCTTTCAATCATGTCACCGGGATTGCCAAAGCCGCCCCAAACGTAGGAGAGCATCCGGCCTGGAGCGTCCGTCCCGCGGACTATTTCGACAAAGGGACGCATCATATTCTCGGAAAAGGACGCGGTGTCCGGGTCATAGGGGAAGGTAACGTAGAGAGCCACGGCGCGGTCGTCTTCACCCTTGACGCTGAGGTCAGATTCAACGACGCGGTTTTCGATCCTCCATTCCCAATTCAGCATTGGCATCTTGGAGAGATCGATGGCGAATTCCTTGCCGATCATCGAAACGCTACTATCCGTCTCAACTTCGACGCAGCCTTCACCACAACTGGCAAACCGGTTCGGCTGTTTGTCATCGAAAGTGATCTGCTCCCAACCTTGTTCCATCAGGTCCAGGGGTAACTCAACGTTCGGTCCGGCAAAGGCTGAAACGAATAATAGACAGGTGCTGGCGATCACCGACAGGGCAAATGACCAAGGCTTCAATGAACTTTCCCGGTTCGTGCACATTGTGTTTTCAAAACCTAACAACGCTAGCACACCCGTATGGGCATTCAAATTCCATGGGCTTGATTTGACTGTGGCGAATTTAGATAAAGCTTGGCGTCGCCGAGGCATCAGGCCAGGCTGTCTATTAACTTTTGAACATCACCGCTAGGGTTTCGCACGAAATGACATCAACCGCCGTTGATCATCTGCTCAACCAAGTTCGAGCTTTCGTCGATGAGGAAGTGGCGCCGGCAGCAGCGGGTTGGTCCATGGGGGCGGAACCGGACCCAGCGCTATTTACCAAAGCTGGAGCATTGAACTTGATGGGTATAGAAGTGCCTGCGTATCTAGGTGGCCTAGGATTGAGTTTCGCCGTGAAGGCCCAAGTCTGCGAGATCATCGCTGCGGCCGATTTTGGCATCGCCATGGCCCTGGTCAATTCCCAAAACGTGGCGGCGCGCCTGTGCCGAACAGCGCCGCCGAATGTTCGGGACAGGCACCTGCCGAGATTGTTGTCAGGAACGCTACGCGGTTGCACTGCCTTGACCGAGCCCGGCGCCGGATCGGATTTTGCGTCCATCACGACCCAAGCCTCGAAGATCGACGGGGGCTGGCGGTTGACCGGCGAGAAAGCCTGGATCATCAATGCCCGCCACGCCCAGGTGTCCATTGTTTTC
>CAJWVP010000281.1 GCA_913048145.1 uncultured Rhodospirillaceae bacterium | reverse complement strand
AGAAATTTATCAGTGCGCCAAACAGATTCTCGCAACCGATACGGCGCTCCTCGCCATTGGAGGAGACCACTTCATTTCTTATCCGTTGTTGCGGGCGCATGCCGAGAAGTACGGCCAACTATCTTTGATCCACTTTGATGCTCATTCGGATACCTGGGCAGAGGAAAGTCAGAGAATCGACCACGGCACGATGTTTTTCCACGCGGCACGAGAGGAACTTGTTTCACCTTCCCAATCCGTTCAGATAGGTCTGCGCACCCATAACGACAGCGATCACGGTTTTCATATTTTCGACGCTCCCTCAGTCCACGATATGAAAGCAGTTGATCTCGCCAAGCGGATCAAGGACATCGTCAAGGCGCTGAAAGGCGCGGACGGGTTGGTGCTCGCCACTGACCCCGACCGCGAAGGTGAAGCCATTTCCTGGCATGTACAGGAGATTCTCAACGAAATGAGGTCCCTTGACACGGTTGATGTTAAACGAGTTGTTTTCAACGAGATTACGAAGGACGCCATCTTGGCGGCCTTTGAAACACCGCGGGAACTGGACAACGAACTGATCGAAGCCTATCTGGCACGTCGTGCCTTGGATTACTTGGTCGGGTTCACACTCTCTCCCGTTCTATGGCGGAAGTTGCCCGGTAGCCGCTCAGCTGGCCGAGTCCAATCGGTGGCACTCCGCCTGATCTGTGAACGCGAGACCGAGATTGAGAATTTCGTGCCGCGCGAATACTGGTCGATCAAGGCGCTCATGGCTTCGCCCAGTGGCGCCACATTCGAGGCCGGGCTAACTCATCTGAATGGCGAGAAACTCGACAAGATGGACCTCGGGGACAATTCCGCGGCCATGGCTGCGGTCACTGCAATCGAAGCACGCTCATTCAGTGTTCAGAAGATCGAGCGAAAGAAGACGCGGCGCCACCCTGCTCCGCCCTTCACAACATCAACGCTTCAGCAGGAAGCATCGCGCAAACTGCGTTTTGGTGCGCGTCGCACAATGCAAGTTGCGCAGCGGCTGTATGAAGGGATACAACTTGATGGTGAAACGGTCGGATTGATCACTTACATGCGTACGGATGGCGTTCAGATCGCCAACGAAGCCGTCGCTAGTAGCCGTGCATTGATTGGACGAGATTACGGCGAAGCCTACGTCCCCGGCTCGCCACGGGTCTACAAATCAAAAGCCAAAAACGCGCAAGAGGCTCACGAAGCGGTTCGCCCAACGGACCTCAACAGGCGGCCCGCCGATGTTGCCTCCTATTTGGATGATGACCAAAGGCGACTTTACGAGCTAATTTGGAAGCGCACCATCGCAAGCCAGATGGAATCCGCCGTCCTCGACCAGGTAGCCGTTGAGATGGGCGCCCCCGACAATCAGGTGGCGTTGCGCGCCACGGGATCCGTGATCGCTTTTGACGGTTTCATCCGTTTGTACCAAGAAGGGCGCGACGACAGCGACAAAGAAGCAACTTCGGATACCGCATCTGTGAGCGAAGATCGGATTTTGCCGCCGTTGAATGAAGGCGATGCGGTGGAACACCGTCAGGTGACACCGGAACAGCACTTTACCCAACCGCCGCCACGGTATTCTGAAGCCTCTCTGGTGAAGACGCTGGAGGAACTGGGCATTGGCCGCCCATCCACTTACGCCAGCATTATCACAGTCCTTCAAGACCGCAACTATGTGCGGTTGGAAAAGCGCCGGTTTGAACCGGAAGACCGTGGCCGGGTGGTGACAGCATTTCTTGAGAGCTTCTTCACCCGCTACGTGGCTTATGATTTTACCGCTGATCTTGAAGAGAAGCTTGATGATATTTCTGGCGGCCGCGCGGATTGGAAAACGTTGCTTCGCGATTTCTGGGGTGCATTTTCGGAAGCCGTGAACGAAACCAAAGACCTGCGGATTTCGGAGGTCCTTGATAATCTAGATGCCCTTTTGGGTCCCCATTTCTTTCGCGATACGGGCAATGGAAAGGATCCGCGCAAGTGCCCCTCCTGCGCGGATGGCCGACTGAACCTGAAGCTTGGAAAATTCGGTGCATTCATCGGATGCTCCAACTATCCCGATTGCCGTTTCACCCGGCCGCTCGAGGTCTCCGACGGATCTGAAGACGCCAGTGGAAACGGTGAGCCCAAGGAGCTTGGCTTGGACCCAGAGACAAACCTTATGGTGACCCTTCGCAAGGGTCCGTACGGCTGGTATGTGCAACTGGGAGAAGTCGAGGAGATTGTCGTCGAGACAAAGGGCAAGAAGCCCAAGACAAAGAAAACGAAGCCGAAGCGTGGTTCCGTCCCAAAGAACTTAGACCCATCCACTATCGACCTGCAGATAGCTCTGGGCTTGCTTGCACTTCCTCGCGATGTGGGGCCGGACCCCGAAACAGGCGAGATGATTACCGCCGCCATCGGCCGGTTTGGGCCCTATATCAAACTCGGCGGCACCTACGTGTCTCTGAAGGGTGACGACGATGTTCTGACCATCGGGCTCAACCGAGCTATTCACCTAATGGCCAACGCGCCGCGCAAGGACCCGCCCCGGGAAATTGGCAAACATCCAAAAGACAAAAAGCCAATCACCCAACGTCAAGGCCGCTGGGGTCCCTACGTGCAACACGGGAGATTGATGGCAACGTTGCCGAAAGACATGGACAAGGACTCGGTAACCATCGAACAGGCCGTGGCCTTGCTCAAAGCCAAAGCCGCGAAGAAGAACAAGGGTGGCAACAAGTCGACCAGCCAACGAAAATCAGTCGATACCTGACGTCAGAGATCAATCCTTTGGCCGAGAATCGAAAACCATCTGCGCCGTTTCCGACGCGCGAAGCGGTGCTTGAGTTCATCAACGAGAAACCCGGACACGTGGGTAAACGCGAGATTGCTCGGGCCTTCAACCTTGACGCCGAACAAAAACGCGAACTGAAAAAATTGCTTCGCGAGCTTGCCATCGACGGGAGCTTGCAACGCAGGCGGGGTCGAAAGTACGCAGACGTTGGCACATTGCCCGAAGTCTCCGTCCTGAATATTGCCAGGCTGGACCAATACGGCGATCTGATGGCCAGTCCAACGCCATGGCCCGACGATGTCCCACCACCAAGAATCTACATGGCCCCAGAACGGAAAGGTCAGCCGGCACTTGGTATCGGCGACAGGGTTCTCGCACGGCTTACCAAATTGAACGACTTGGAATACAAAGCGAAGACCATCCGGCGGTTGGCGTCAGCGCCGGCAAAAGTCCTGGGTGTCTATCATCGCGGTGAAGATGGAGGCCGGCTGCGACCAACCGACAAACGCCAAAAAAGCGAATTCATTGTCCCCAACGATTACGACTTGGGCGTCCGTCAAGGGGAACTGGTAAGGGCCGAGGTCATTCGCGGCAAGCATCTGGGTCTTCGTCAGGTCAAAATCGTCGAGCGCCTGGGACACGCCGATGGTCAGTCGAACATCAGCGCCATCGCTGTTCACGAGAACGGCATTCCAGATACGTTCTCCAAAGAGAGCCTTGTCGATGCCGATAGCGCCGACGAAGTGGCGCTTGAGGGACGCATAGACCTAAGGAATATTCCGTTCGTTACCATCGACGGCGCCGACGCGCGGGATTTTGATGATGCCGTATGGGCGGAGCCGGACCCCAACGTCGACGGCGGTTGGCATATCATAGTCGCTATCGCAGACGTCTCTTGGTATGTGCGGCCAGGAAGCCCCTTGGACCACGATGCTCGGGAACGAGGAAACTCCGTTTACTTTCCGGACCGCGTGGTTCCCATGCTTCCCAAAGCCCTGTCCAATGGGCTTTGTTCATTGCGGCCCGGCGAGAACAGGCCCTGCCTGGCCGTCCATATGTGGATCGCGCCGGATGGCGGGCTGACGCGGCACACTTTCGTCCGTGGTCTGATGAAATCAACCGCCCGTTTGACGTATTCGAAAGTTCAGACTGCCCATGATGGTCGCCCCGACGGTCAGACAGCGCCCCTTATGGCAACGGTTATCGAACCGCTTTATGGCGCCTTCGAAACCTTGTTGAAATCCAGAAATTACCGGAGCCCGCTCGAACTTGATATCCCTGAGCGACACATCGAGATGGCTGATGACGGCACGGTGCGCGCCATCATTGAACGCGAGCGCTTGGATAGTCA
>CAJWVP010000280.1 GCA_913048145.1 uncultured Rhodospirillaceae bacterium | reverse complement strand
AGCGCACGCCCTGCCGAGCCATCATGGTCGCACGCTCGTCCAAGGGCAGCCCCTCCCAGGTCTCCTGCCAGGCGCAGTAGGTGGACGGACCATAGGTTTCCGTCAGACCGTAGGCGTGGGTGACGCGAAAGCCCATGCGCTCCATGCCGGCGATAATAGCCGACGGGGGCGCGGCACCGCCCGTAACCACGTCCACCTTCTGGGAAAACTCCACCTTCACGTCATTGGGCGCGTTGACCAAAAGATTGAGCACGATGGGCGCGCCGCAAAGGTGCGTCACGCCATGCATCTCGATCATCGGGAAAATTAGCGCCGGGTCCACATCACGGAGACAAACGTGCTTGCCCCCCGCCGCAGTTACCGCCCAAGTATAGCACCAGCCGTTACAGTGGAACATGGGCAACGTCCATAGATAGACTGAACGGTTGTTCAGCGCCGAGACCGCAACGCCCCCCATGGCGTTCAAAAACGCACCTCGGTGGTGATAGACAACGCCCTTCGGGCTACCAGTGGTCCCCGACGTATAATTCAGGCAGATAGCCTGCCATTCGTCTTCCGGCATGTTGATGGGGTGAGTTGGGTCGCCCTCGTCTAAGAAGGCCTCGTAATCCTTTTCACCGATCAGTTCCCCGCCCTTTGCGAGGGGATCGTCGACGTCTATGACAGTGATGTCGCGACCCAGAATCTCCAGAGCTTCCTTGATAACAGGTGAAAACTCCCTGTCCGTGATGATCAACTTTGATTCGCCGTGATCCAGAATAAAGGCGATGGTTGGCGCGTCGAGGCGATAGTTAAGGGAGTTCAGTACCGCACCGATCATTGGAACGCCATAGTGCGCTTCCAGCATAGGTGGTGTGTTGGGGGACATGATCGACACCGTGTCACCTTGGCCGATGCCGCGCCCGGTCAAAGCCGACGCCAACCGCCGGCAACGAGCGGCGAACTGGGCATAGGTAAATTGGGTATCGCCGTGGATAACCGCTATGCTGGCGCCGTAGACCTCTTCGGCCCATCCCAGAAAACTAAGTGGCGTCAGCGCCTGAAAATTGGCCGGGTTCTGGGCGAGCCCGACATCGAAGATACCTTGGTTTTGCGGCATCCCTTCACCTCCCTCGTCATGTCTCCCAGACATAGCATCTGCGTGGCCTGGGAGAAAAGTACGGGCTTGATCAGTCACTGGCCAATGCGGTTCGGAGTTTCTGCATTCGGGTCTCGCGATAGAGGATGAACAACCCCGCCGCGACGACCATCAACGCGCCCAACACCTTCCAAAGGCCGGGCACATCGCCCCAGATCAGATACCCCAGAATCGCCGACCAGATTAGGGACACGTACTTGAGCGGCGCCACGGTTGGCCCTTCCGCCAACTGCAGCGCCATCACGATTAACAGATGCGCCAGGGTCACGAAAAAACCAGACAGTGCAATCAGCGCCCACTGCTCCGCATTGGGCGCGGGACCGGCCCAGGGCATGGTTACGGCACCGCCGATCAAAGCCACAACGCTGGTGTAGAACATGACCGATGTCGCACTGTCGATCACGCCTAGGCGGCGAGTGAGGATATCACGGCTCGCCGAACAGAGTGCGGCAATCAACGGAACGAAGGCCCAAATGGTGAAGGCTGTAAACCCTGGCTGAATCATAACGACCACGCCTGCGAACCCGAAAAGAACCGCCGACCAGCGCTGCCATCCCACCTTCTCGCCCAACAGCCACGGCGACAACGCAGTGAGAAAAATAGGGCTGGTGAAGATCAATGCGGCGGCCTCGGCCAGGGGCAGGTTGATGAACGACAAGGCCACAAACACACTGGTGACCAAGGCGATCACGCCCCGCCACCACACTCCCTTTGGCTGCTGAAGCCTGAGCGATCCTACGCCCCCGTTCAATACGACCAGCGGCAGCAGCGGTAGAAAGGCGAAACAACCCCTATAAAAAATAATTTCGCCTGCGTGAAAATCAACGATCAAGAGCTTGGTAACGGCGTCCGCCGTCGCCAGCAGTAAAATGCCGACGACCATACAGGCCATACCCTTGTAGGTATCGGTCGTGTTCGTCATGCCATGTCCAGAAACACGCCTGCGGTATGGTCGGGCTTTCATAGCGCCGCTCAGTATCGAACCATACCTTCGTCTATGGGTACCGTCACGCTTTCGCGCTTCAAACGGGTTCCAAGGGTGCGTTCAGAGCGTTGCCTGGAACCCGGATCCCGCCCCGATCGCCGACGGTGACACTTCCGAAACGGTATTTGTAATGGTCGGGCAAGGGACGCGCTCCGGGAACGGCCAACCACAGGCGCAACAAATGCCGCCGCCCTTCCCCTGGCCCCCAATCCTCGTAGGCCAGGCGATCGTGCATGACCGTGTGATTGTGAACAAACAGAATATCGCCCGCTTCTAGGTTGAAAGTAATGTTAAACCGGGGGTCGTCAGCCAAAGCGTCGAACGTATCAAGCGCCACGATCTGTTTTCTAGTCAGTGCTGGCACTCCCGCAAGGCGCGGAGCGGAGCGGATATAGTGCGGTGCGTACAAGGCGGACAAATACCCTTCGTGCCAGCTGTACACTGGTTGCTGATAATAGGGCAATCCATCGACCGTGACCTCGCCGCGCCGATCCACATACATGGGTTTCAGTAACTCCACCAATAAATCGGGACACTGGGCCCGCATCTCGTTGTATATGGCCATGGAACTGACCAGCCCCGAATCGCCACCCCGTTTTGCCGGTTTCAGGCACATAAGACCAGCCACATCGCAGGAATCCGTGTGGTAGTTCTGGCGCTCGGTGGTCTGGTAGATGCGTACGTTGGGATCGTCGCTAGACAGGCCCAGATTGCAAACATGGCCCAAGACATGCCCTTTACCATTTTGCGACCGCGGCACTCCCATGTGCAAGCCAAGGCCGAAGAAGATCGTCGCCGCCTGGCGGATATTATCCGGCCCCGCCACCAGACCACGAATGTGCAGAAGTCCATAGCCATTGAGGAGACCGTCCACCCACGTGTCGATGTCCGCGGCCAAGGTCGTCAATGTAAAATCCGTTTTCTTCAAACCTCCGATATTCTGCGCACCCTCGGCGAATGGTGTGGCGGCAGCCTCAATTTCGGCCACCTGATCAGCGCTCAGGTCGCGCCGCCATGTTGTAACTTCCTCAAGATCCGCGCGCATCCAGGCAGATGGACCATCCACGGCTGTTGGAAATTTAACCGTGCTCATTGGGCCTGATACCTGACGTTGCCGCCGGCTATCACCATCTCCACCCCCTGGCTGACCCTTTCTGGCATCTCATAGGTCGCGCGATCGATGATCTTGTCGGGATCGAAAAGGACCAGGTCTGCCACCATGTCCACCGCGATCCGCCCCCGGTCGGCCAAGCCGAAACATTCCGCCGGCAGCGCCGTAATCTTGCGCACGGCTTGACCCAATTCAAATAGCTTCCGGTGGCGGGCGTAGTGGCCGAGCACACGAGGAAAAGTCCCCCACAGGCGTGGATGCGGATGGGCGTCCGACGGCATCCCGTCGGAGCCAACCATGCAATAGGGGTGCGCGAGAATACGGTCCAGATCCTGATCCGACATCTGGAAATAGACCGCCTTGGCAGGCAGCAGGCGGTCAACCGCCGCCTCCAATTCGCAATCCCAGTCGGCCATGATCTCATCCAGGTAGCAGCCAGCCTGGTCCGGAGCACCATCCGCCTCGGTAACCAGGACCCGTTCCGCCACCTTCGCGAAATTCGCCATGAGGCCAGTGGAACTGGCCGTGTAGGGATAAACGTCCAGGTGCACAGATTGACCGTTCGCGATCGCGGCATCTATAAGGGCCAAGGTCTTTTCTGATTTTCCCCAGTTCGCCTTACCGCCGCACTTGTGATGCGAAATCACCACCGGCACGCCTCCGTCGCGGCCAATGCGCAGGCTCTCTTCCACCGATTGTTCCACGTGATCCGATTCGTTACGCATGTGGGTGACATAAAGACCGCCGTATCCAGCGGTCACCTGGGCCAACTCGATGAGTTCTTCCGTCGGCGCTACGTTGCCCGTGGGGTAAGCCAGGCCCACCGAAAAACCAACGCAGCCCGCAGCCAGAGCTTCTTCCAAGTGCGCCTTCATGGCGTTCATTGCATCATCATTTGGCTGGCCGTGCGGTTCTGCCATGG
>CAJWVP010000279.1 GCA_913048145.1 uncultured Rhodospirillaceae bacterium | reverse complement strand
CCTGACCCCGAAATCGGCCTTTCCAGGCTCTCCCTCGAAGATGTGTTGGCAGGTCATAGGTCAGCCAGTCAACCGTCTCACCGATGATATCCGCCTGATCGGTGCCCGTTTCTTCCCACAGTTCGCGTAGGACCGCGGCTGCGGGATCCTCCTCATCGTCGATGCCACCTTGCGGCATCTGCCAATAATTCTGGATATCCTGTCCGGGCTTCGAAACGCGCCGGCCGATCCAAACTAAGCCGTCCGCATTGAAAAGTACGGCGCCGACGCCGCGACGGTAGGGGAGCCCGCCCAAGGCTTTATCATCTGCCGTCACGCAATCTTCCCCCATTAATCGATCAACTGCTTGTTAGCGATGGCCGAAACGGGAACGAGGGTGAACTGCTTTTCACCGAGTGTCCGGGTCCACTCAGCCAACTTTTCGATACTTGAAGGGTAAGCGCGGATGGTCGCAATGACCGTGGTGTTGGCCTTGGTAAGCTTTTCAAGCTGACGCAGCTTTTTGCTGATATTTTTAGGCGACGGCGGGGCATCAAGGGTCAGGTTGATCTTGGCCCGTGGCAGATCGATTTCGACCGCGATTCGGGGCGCAACCGATCTTGCAATGGCACCGCCATCGACGAACATCAGCCCCCTCTTTTTCAATTCCGCCAGGATGGGCTTGAGTTGGCCTTCCGCCTCGCTGAACTTGGAACCCATGGTCGACACCACGCCGACATATCCAGCAAAACTGCTAAGAAGACTGTGCAGACGTTTCATATTGTCCGCCACCTGAACCGTTGTAGTCAAAGCCAAGGGACCCGGGTCCTCGGCTGGAAAATTCTCGCTCTCCATGGGCAATCCCACGAACACCTCATGACCGGCGAGACGCGCCCGCAAAAGCCAACCATTCAAATCAGGCCCGTAGGGGTCAAAGACGAGGCTGACCTCGCCAGGAAGCTTGGTAATGGTCGCCATGGTTGCCGCACGGCTCAAGCCCACTCCTGTGACCAAAAGCCCAACTCTCTGGCCCTGTTCGTTGCCGGTTAGAGGCCGTGCATAAACCTCCCAGGGCAGTTGCTCACCGTCCTTGCTGACCGTCGGCAGCGGACCATTCAATCCCTCAACCTGTTCGAGGAGAGCTCGGGCCGGTGCTTTGGCAAGAGGTATCGGTTTCGGCTGCGCCGCGACCTCACGGAAAGACGCCGCCGTCACCGACGGAATAATGACGCCTTGGTCCGCAGCCCCAGAACCCGCCATGGCATTCAACCCAGACGAACCGAGGGTCGCAGACGACATGATCTGGTTTTCCGTTGCGGATGGCTGCGCTGCTCCATCCTTGGGCTGTTCGTCGGATGCGTCTGCCGTTTCTGCCTCGCCCTCGGGTTCGTTGGTCTCCAGCGTCTCCGTGGTTTGGTTATCCTCTCCAGCGCCAAGCGCATTCAGCGACGACCCGGAACGCGGCGGCAAGGCCATCTGCACACCGCCATCCAACTCTCCTGTTTTCCCCGCCGCCTGTTCCGTGGCATCACTGCTGAAATACCAGAAGGCCCCGCCACCGACGATACCAAGTAACAGTACACCAACCCCCGCAGCGGCGAACAACATCTTCTTGCTGCCCCCGCCGTCATCGGACCCTTCAACTTCCTCGTCGTCGAGATCAATGGCATCATCATCAAAGCCATCGAAGTCGATTTCATCATCATCGGTTTCTTCGCCGTCGTCGGGTTCGGCCTCGTAGTCGTTACCGCCCATAGCGACGGGGCCGTTGTCGTCATGATCATCGCCGGACAATTCGCCACTCGTGCCGAAGTGCTCTTCATCGCCACTTGGGCTATCTGTATCTAAGTCATCTTCATCACCACCACTTAGGCTATCTGTATCTAAGTCATCTTCATCGTCCATAATAGCTTGGGCATGCAGACGATCGTCATCGTCGCCATCATCGTCGAGTCCGAATGCCTCGTCATCCGCGAGATCTTCGTCATCGTCGTCCTTGGATCGCCGAAAAAGGTTCTTGAAGAATGTCAAACCTGTTCTAACCTTTCAAAATAGGCTTGGCACCCAATCAGTTAGTCTGTTTCCCCAACTGACCGGAGTAGAGTGACAATCCCCTCAAGAGATCAAGGGCGCGGGCCAACTGATAGTCCTGCGACGCCACATCCTTATCCTCGGCTTGGGACTTGCTGTCCTTAGATTCTGTGGAACTCGGCGCTTTATCCGTATTGGCATCGGTTTCGTCCGTGTTTCTCAAGGCGCCACGCAAATCTGCTTCGCGGCGCTCCGATTGCGGCTCGACCGATTCGATTTTCGCCTGCTGAACGAAGATATCCGGATCAATACCCTTGGCTTGGATCGACCGGCCAGACGGGGTGTAATAGCGCGCTGTCGTCAGGCGCATGGCCCCATTGCCAGGCAGCGGTATGATCGTTTGTACCGATCCCTTCCCGAAGGACCTGGTGCCGAGAATGATGGCGCGGCGATGATCCTGTAGTGCGCCGGCAACAATCTCCGAAGCCGAAGCCGACCCTTCGTTGATGAGAACAACAATGGGTTTTTCGTTCATTAGATCGCCGAGCTTCGCGTTGTAGCGCTGGGTCTCTTCGGGGTCGTTGGAGCGCGTGGAGACAATCTCACCTTTATCCAGAAACGCGTCGGAAACGGAAACAGCCTGATCCAGCAGACCCCCTGGGTTATTCCTGAGATCGAGAACCAGGCCCTCCAACTTGTCGCCAAGTTCCTTGTCGAACCTCGCGACGGCCTTCTCCAAGCCCTTCTGGGATTGTTCGTTGAAGCTTGTGATGCGGATGTAACCCACATTCTTTTCCATGCGCGAACGAACGGACGTAATTTTGATGACGGCGCGGGTGATTGTTACTTCGAACGGTTCAGCAACCCCCTTGCGGCGGATGATCAACTTGATGTCGGTGCCGACCTTGCCGCGCATTTTGTCGACCGCTTGAGAAAGCGTCAGGCCCTGAACGGCTTCCCCATCCAGGTGCGTGATGAAATCGCCCGCCTCGACGCCGGCACGGAAGGCGGGCGTGTCATCAATGGGCGAAATCACCTTGACGAACCCGCGCTCCATAGTGACCTGTATGCCCAACCCGCCGAACTCGCCGCGAGTGTTCACCTGCATATCCTTGAAACTCTTCGCGGTCATGTAGCTCGAATGAGGATCCAGCGACGTGAGCATCCCTGTGATGGCCGCTTCAATCAGTTCTCGATCAGTGGGCTTTTCTACGTACTCCGCGCGGACACGCTCGAAGACATCGCCAAAGAGGTTCAGAAGCTGATACGTTTCCGTATCATTCTTTTTCCCCTCGACTGCCATGGCCGGTAGCGCTAACCAGTATGTAACGGCGGTGATGGCGGCGGCACATACCACACGTGGACTGCAAAATTTCATCCGCTTACCTTACTCTTGCTTACTGCCACCCAAGGCAGTGGATTGATCGGTTGACCTTTACGACGAATTTCCCAGTAGAGTGCCGGCTTTCTAGTTACGTCGCGCCCCATAACTCCCACCGGCTCACCGATTAAAACCCATTGCCCAACGGCCACATCGATACGTGCCATTCCGGCAAGTAGCGTATGATATCCGCCGTTGTGTTGAATGATCAAGAGTTCCCCATAACCTCGGAATGGTCCGGAAAATGCAACCTGTCCCTCATACGGTGCTATTACTTGAGCGGATTTCGCCGTTTCCAAGGTCAGTCCCTTTTGGGTGCGCCCTTTGGCAATGGGCTGACCGTATCTGCTCGCCACACGACCCACGGCCGGGTAGGAAACCGCTCCCTTTCGCGTGTCGAACGGGCGGCCTGAATAGCCGGGTGGCGGCGTGTTGGCGCGTGACCGTTCCGGCGCAGGCGCCGTCGTTGGCGGTTTTGGTGACGGGCGCAAGGCGGCCACTTGTTTACTCTCCCGGCGCTGACGCTCGGCCGCTAAACGAGCCGTCGCTTCGCGTTTCGCACGGAGCGAATCGAGTTGGTTCACTAGATCACGCAGCGACGCCGCTTGTTTCGACAAATTCATGGCCTGCTGGGTGGCGCGATCGGTCTCTGAGACTGTGCGGCGGCGCATTCGCGATTTGCGGCCAAGCAACCGTTGCAATACCACGCGCTGACCTTCCAGCTTGGTCATTTCTTGGTCGAATTCCCGGCGCCGGTCTTCCGCTTCGCGGCGCGCCGCCACTA
>CAJWVP010000278.1 GCA_913048145.1 uncultured Rhodospirillaceae bacterium | reverse complement strand
GATGAACAATGTCACGCTGCTAAAGCCCAGCCAAACAATTCTGGTGACGGCTGCTAGTGGCGGTGTTGGCCGGTTACTGTGCCAGTATGCAAAAGCTGTTGGCGCACACGTCATCGGCACTGTAGGCTCGGCAGCAAAAAGCGATACCGCTAAAAGCTACGGCTGTGATTATACATTTACCTATGATCAAAGCGATTTTTTCAGCTCAGTCAATGACATCACTACTGGAAAAGGTGTTGATATCGTATACGACTCTGTAGGCGCAAAGACCTTCGATAGTTCATTATCTATATTAGCGTCACTGGGGCATCTAGTGAACTTTGGTCAATCATCTGGGCCGGTTGAACCACTTGCAATTTCGCGATTAGCAGAAAAATCTCTTACGTTAACGCGGCCTATTTTATTTCACTACCTCGCAGACTACGACGCCTACCATTTGATGGCTAAATCAGCTCTCGAAGCCCTTGAAAATGGAATGTTTATTTTGCCAGATTTGCGGTGTGTTCCTCTCAGAGATGCGGCCTTTGCGCACGATCAGATGCAATTAGGCCAGGGTGGCGGCAGCCTATACCTCAGCCCTTAAAATAGGGCATCCGCAAACACGGTTACTCGACACCCTCAAACAATCTAATGTCCCTGTCCGCGCCACCATCCAATGCTGCTAGTGCTAATTGATAGGGATCACTCTCATAGGCAGCGACAGCAGCCTCAAAGCTCTCAAACTCGATAAGAATAGTACGCTCGTCACAGCCATTTTCTTTGGCGACCACGCGGCCACCGGCAGCAAGGAATTTACCTCCAGCAGCCTCTAGTGCGGGTATCGCAAGGGCCCTGTAGGCCGTTGCTTTCTCTGGATCCGCCGTGCTGCGATGCGCGCTGATCATATAACCTTTCGGCATTAGTTGCTCCTTTGTTTTCGATATCGACTATTTAAACGGTTCTCTGATCACAAACTTTATTCTTAGTATGCTAATCCGGGTAACGTCTGCGAGAAAATTACTCTCAAAACACTGCTGCTTAAAACATGAGTTTGCACAATCACCAAATCATCAAAGTCGAGATTGAAGGCGTCCTAAAAGTAGTTCGCCATCTTACTTCTAGAAAAACGGGCGATTAATAGCATTAAAGTAAACACGAGTGAAGAAATGGGGTGTCGGGTAATTATTTAATCAGACACCCTGTCGCCGTTTCGATAGGTTCCTGTGCCTGCCTTCCATACACTTCCATTTGAACGAAAAACGCCCCAACATCTGTCTCGTTCTCTGTCTTTATAGTTACCTTTCGCGTCTAGCTGCCCATTGTCCCAATAGGAAACCCAGAGGCTGTCTGGTTTCCCGTTGGGCGATGCGTGCACCGCATTCGCGCGGATTGTTCCACCCGCGGATCTCTCCAATCACGGTGAAACCGTTCGCCTTAAGAGCGCTGGAATCATCATAACAGTAATAGTCACCAACGCCGCTGTGTGTCTTCTGATACGCGCCATGCACGTAGAACAGATATTGGACCAACGGATCAGGCGAGGCGAGCAACGAAGACAGAACCGGCGGTAGCCGGCACGGCGCAAACAATCCAGGCTAGGTATACCTGAGCGGCAATATTTTGAAGTTTCATTACGATGTTCCTACCTACCGATGACCAAAGGTCGTAGCGACGACGCAGGCCAGCCAATGCTGGCGCCAAATATGTTCCGCGCTGAATTTTTTGCATCTCCCCTTGCATCCCATGCCGGGTCCGTTAACCTTTTTATCATGAAGGGAAAGCGGGAGCATATCCGCCCCTTCGAAACCAAATAAAGCGGGAGCATATCCGCCCCTTAGGAACCAAAAACTGGGAGGATTTCATGCGCAGCAAAGCCCCTTCGGGACCCCGTGTGGCTGCTCTCGTCGGCCCTTATTCCAGCGGCAAGACTTCTTTGCTGGAGAGCATTCTTAAAATGTCCGGCGCCATTCAGCGCAAGGGGACAGTAAAAGAATCCAATATGATCGGCGACGCCAGCCCGGAGGCCAAGGCCCGCCAAATGTCGACGGAACTGAGCGTCGCCAGTTGTGAATACCTGGGCGAAAGCTGGACCTTCCTCGATTGCCCCGGCTCGGTGGAGTTGGCGCAGGATGGTCTGAATGCGATCATGGTCGCCGATACCGCCGTGGTGGTCTGCGAAGCCGATGAGAATAAGGCCCTGATGGTGGCGCCGATCCTGAAACACCTGAACGCCCACGGCATCCCGCATATCCTGTTCATCAACAAGATGGACGTGTCCACGGGAAGCGTGCGCGGCACCTTCGAAGCCCTTCAGGCAGTCGCTCCGCGCCCCTTGGTGCTTCGCGAGATCCCGATTCGCGAAGGCGACGATATCACCGGTCACGTGGACCTGGTCAGCGAACGCGCCTTCGAATGGCAGTCGGGTGAGGAGTCGAAGCTCATCGAACTGCCTGAGGCCATCAAGGACGACGAGGAACTTGCGCGAACGGAAATGTTGGAGTCGCTGGCCGATTTTGACGACACGTTGTTGGAGAACCTGTTGGAAGACGTGATCCCGTCTTCAGAGGAAATTTTTGCTAACATCACCAAGGATCTTCAAGAAAACCTGATTGTGCCCGTGTTCTTCGGCTCTGCGGAGCAGGATTCCGGCGTGCGGCGGCTGATGAAGTCGCTGCGCCACGACGCCCCTGACGTCGCCACGACTACCGAACGCCTAGGCTTGGACGGCAGCGCAACGGTCGCGCAGGTTTTCAAGAGCATCTATGCCGAACACGTTGGCAAACTCACCATGGCGCGGGTTCTCGCCGGGAATGTCAGCGACGGCATGACCTTGAACGGCACGCGCGTTAGCGGCATGAACAAGATGCTCGGCCAGAAGATAGACAAGGTCGCCAAGGCCGGGCCGGGCGAAGTGGTTGCCCTCGGCCGCATGGAAAATGTGTTGACCGGCCAAACATTGACCGAAGCGGAGGACCGGTCTCTCGATTGGCCCACCCCTTTGTCACCGCTGTTTTCGTTCTGCATTCATACGTCCCAGCGCGGCGACGAAGTGAAGCTCTCGGGTGCCTTGGCGAAGGTAGCGGAGGACGATCCTTCGTTAACCTACGGACCGAACGCGGACACGGGCGAATTGCTGATCTGGGGCCAGGGGGAAATGCATCTCCTGACCACCATCGACAAGCTCAAGAACCGCTATAACCTGGAGATTGATCACGAGCGCCCGCAGGTGCCTTACAAGGAAACCATCCGCAAACCCATCTCCCAGCACGCCCGCCACAAGAAACAATCCGGCGGCCACGGGGAATTCGGTGACGTGCATATCGATATCAAACCCTTGCCGCGCGGTTCTGGATTTCAATTTGACGATGTGATCACTGGCGGCGTTGTGCCCAAGCAATACATCCCGGCGGTCGAAAGCGGCGTTAAGGAATTTATGGCGCGCGGCCCCATGGGCTTCCAGGTGGTCGACATTTCCGTGACCTTGACCGACGGCCAGTTCCACGCCGTCGACAGTTCGGAAATGGCCTTCAAGAAGGCCGCTGCCCAGGCCATGCGCGAAGGCATGCCCAATTGCAGTCCCGTGCTCCTGGAGCCCATCTTCGAGGTCACCATCGCACTGCCCAATGAGTTCACGTCAAACATTCAGCGCCTGGTCAGCGGCCGCCGCGGCCAGATTCTGGGCTTCGACGCCAAGCCGGGTTGGGAAGGCTGGGACGAGGTGAAGGTGCAGATGCCTCAATCGGAGATGCATGATCTGATAATCGATCTTCGTTCCATGACCATGGGCGTGGGCACCTTCAGCTGGACCTTCGATCACTTACAAGAGTTTTCCGGCCGAGAAGCCGAGAAGGTCGTCGAAGAACGGGCCAGCGGAAACGAAGCCGCCTAAAACTCTCCCAAGTTGGAGAGATAGAAATCTGCTTGCTTCGTGGGACACATATACCAGAGCTCCGCTCGAGGCCACAGGGGTGGCGGGGCCGAAGAACAATCCAGATCCACCGCGGGAAAGACGTCGCATTGGGCAGCAAAAACCCATTGCGGATTTGGTTCAATAAAAAAAACGCCAGGAACCGAAGTTCCTGGCGAGTTTATACAGGGAGGCTTCACGTCTGAGAGACGCAAGGAGTTGCTCATGGGAGCAATCCTTTTCTTTAGGCGTATGCCCAAAGGGAGGGAGATGTTGCAATGCAATATCCACTGCACGAACATAAGCA
>CAJWVP010000277.1 GCA_913048145.1 uncultured Rhodospirillaceae bacterium | reverse complement strand
GGGATGCTGGCGTGGAGTCGTTGGCGGTGTGCCTGCTGCATGCATATCTCAACCCGGCTCACGAACGAGCAATTGCGGACGTAATCCGGCGTGAATTGCCTGATATAGCCTTGTCCTTGTCGTCAGATGTGAGCCCAGAGTTAGGTGAGTATGAGCGCTCATCGACCACGACCGCTAACGCCTATGTTCATCCTATCTTCCGCAATTATGTCGATCGCTTAGCGGGCGCCTTGGCCGATCTCGGGTACGAACGTGACCTGTTGTTAGTGTTGTCTGATGGCCGGTGCGTGCAGGCCGATGTGGCGACGCGCTACCCGATCCGCCTTGTTCAATCGGGCCCCGCTGCCGGTGCTGAAGCGGCGCGATTGTTCGGTGAATTGGCCCATGTTGATGACGTCCTGTGTTTTGATATGGGCGGCACCACGGCGAAAGCCTGTTTGATCCCCGAAGGTATACCCGAACGAACGGTTCACTTTGAGGTCGCTCGTGAGACGCGCTTTGCCGAAGGAAGCGGCCTTCCTCTCCAAATCCCGGCGATCGACATGATCGAGATCGGCGCCGGGGGCGGAAGTATCGCGCGGGTCGACAAGCGCGGCTTGTTACAGGTCGGCCCTGACAGCGCTGGTGCTGACCCGGGACCGGTTTGCTATGGGCGGGGCAATGATCTACCAACAGTGACCGACTGCGATCTGGTTCTTGGGTATCTTGCTCCGGATTCTTTCTTAGGTGGCCGGATGACGCTAGATGCCGATGCGGCGGTGCGGTCAATTGAGCGGCATTTGGCAAAGCCCATGGGAATCAGTATCGAAGATGCGGCTTGGGGCGTGCATGAAACCGTCACGGCAAGCATGGCTCAGGCCGCGATGATCCACGCCATTGAACGGGCTCTCGATGTCACGCGGTTTTCCATGCTGCCCATCGGCGGTGCCGGGCCCGTCCATGCCTGCAGCATGGCAGCGAAAATGAACATCGATCGCTTAATCTGCCCGACGGGGGCGGGCGTCGCCTCTGCCATCGGTATGCTGTCGGCGGCGATCTCATTTGAAATCGCACGCGCAGCACCGGCGGATCTGACGAGTTTGGACTTTGTCGGAACATCGACGATGATCGAAGAGATGGACGCGGAGGCGTCTGCCTTAGTCGCGAGTGCCGGGGTAGATATCCACGATGTGGAGCACAAACTCAGTGTCATGATGCGGTATGCCGGACAGGGCTACGAAATCGAAACCTTAGTATCACGAGAAATCATCGAAAATGCCGACGGCGACGGACTGCATACAGCTTTTACGGAAGCCTATTGGCGGCGCTATGGACGCACCGAAGAGATTCCCGTTGAGATCCTTTCTTGGCGTTTGGCCGTTGAGGGGCCGCGGTCTGCACTCGGAGAAACCCTGATCGGTCGCGATATAGATGTCGACCCGAGTGATGAGGTTGTCACGCATAGACCTGCATGGTTCGGGGAGCAGTTTCTGGAGACGCCCGTATTCAAACGCAGTGGTCTTCGTCCTGGCACTCAAATCCCGGGTCCGGCGATTATCGAAGAAACGGAATCGACGACAATTGTACCGCTTGAATTCACCTTGGATGTTGATCAAGCATTGAACCTCGTTCTGACGCGGGTCAGATCATGAGCAAACGTCCTTCGTCTTTTGTGCACTGGCTCGTCCAGAGGCTTTACAAGGCTGGAACCCGACGTTTGTTCGGCGTCCCTGGCGGAGGTACCAGCCTCGATTTGATCGATGCGGCGGCGTCGCAGGGCATTGAGTTGGTGCTAACGGCGCGAGAGGACGCGGCCGTAATCATGGCCGGAGTGTCTGGCGTGTTAACGCAAGCGCCGGGCTTGGCGTTTTCAACCAAAGGCCCTGGATTGACCTCCGCCGCTAACGGTTTGGCGTCGGCGTCGCTCGATCGGATGCCAGCGTTGTTGATTGCTGAGACCTTCGTCCCCGGCGAGTTGGACTATGTCTCTCACCAAGCCTATGACCAGTCTGCACTCGTGCAACCGTTGCTGCCGAATGGCCCAATGAATGTCCTCGACGCCAACAAAGAAGCCATTGAGAACTGGCTCGCATGCAGCCCCAAACCGGCCCGGCAACCAGCCGTGATGTTTCCGACCCGTGACGCGCTTTGCGCGTTGGTGGACACGGATGAAGGCTTGGAACCGATACTGACGGAAAAGATAATCGGTCAAACGGCGTTAGCGCGTGCCTGTCAACTAGCGAATGAAAGCTTAAAGCCAATTGTGATTGTTGGCCTGGAAGCCGCCAGGCCGGAACTAGCCTCAGAGGTGCAGAAACTCGTGGAGGCCCTGAACGCGCCGGTTCTCTCCTCCTACATGGCGTCGGGCACAGTGCCTGTCGGTCACCCAAACTATGCCGGCATATTTACGGGAGGGGCCATTGAGCAATCCTGTGTCAACGAGGCAGACCTTATTGTGTTGGTTGGTCTTGATCCCGTTGAGTTGATTCGCAAACCCTGGACCTATAAGGCGTCGGTGCTCGATGTCTGTGATACCGTTCATCAGCCGCACTATCTTGAGCCCGAAGTTCGTCTTTGTGCACCGTTGGGGGCTTCTCTCCCCGCTTTGGTCGAGGGAATACGATCGTCGACGTCGACGAGCACATGGACCGATGAGCGTATAACAATGCACCGGGATCGGTTTTACGCCGGCCTTCAAATTGAGGCAGAGAATGGTCTGTCGTCCGGTGTAGTCGTCAAGGCCGCTGCAGCCGCATTCGGTGGTAAGCCGAGACTAACCGTGGATGCGGGCGCTCATATGTTCTCGGCTTGCGCGTTCTGGCCATCCATGGCTCCCCGCGACATTCTCATTTCCAATGGTCTTGCAACCATGGGTTTTGCTCTTCCCGCCGCCCTGGCCGCCGCGCTACATGACCCGGCGCGCGGTGCAGTTGTCATGACTGGCGATGGCGGATTGATGATGTGCCTTGGAGAGTTAAAGACGGCGGCACAGGTGAATGCGAATATCTGTATCATTGTATTCAACGATGGATGCTTGTCGCTCATCGATATCAAGCGCAAAGAACGCGAAATGTCCGACCTGGGCCTTAGTTGGAACCGCCCCGACTTTGCGCTGGCCGCTCAGGGATTTGGTTTCCAAAGTTGGAGACCTGCAAATACTGACGAATTGAATAGTGCCTGCGCTGAGGCTGCAACCCAATCTGGTCCACGTTTAATTGATGCGCAAATCGATCCAAGCGGTTACCTCAACCAGATGAAATCGTTGCGCGGATAGAATTCATCTGCCAGACGCCGTCATCGTTCTTTTCACTGTGGCATATTCGTAATGCTGATTGAAGACGCGCTGAGTGCCCTTAACCTAATTAAATACCCGTTTAGAGCACGTTCATACGAAGCATTCACTTTTGTCAGGTTAGCGAAGCACGCTTTCGGGTTCAGTGGGTATCCATTTGGCGCAACTGTTTAATTGTTAATTTTTTTGTTCCAGCATAGATATTATCTATGAATTGAATATTGATGTAAGTCCTCCCCAGAGCGGAAATTTATTTTTTAGGTGAAAGATATCCTGATTGGAAATCACTGCTTTGCAAAAATATATACTAAAGCGGGTTTTATTAATCATCCCAACTGTACTGGGGGCTGGTATATGTGTCTTTTTCCTTATGCGTGTTATTCCGGGTGATATCTGTTTGGTCAGGTGGGTGGATTATGGTCAGGATCTCAGGCCTGAACTGCTCAAACTTTGCCGAGATCATCTTGGCCTGAACGATCCCCTTTTCTTTCAGTTTTTGCATTTCATCAAGGGAGTATTGACGTTTGATCTTGGGGTTTCAATGTGGACTGAGAGGCCGATCATTGAGGAATTAGAGTTGCGATTCGCATTGTCGTTGCAAGTGGCGATTATGGCCACAATGGTTTCCATCCTTGTCGCCGTCCCTCTTGGGGTATTATCAGCGGTTAAACAAAATACCTGGGTTGATTACGCCGTACGTATTGTTTCTATCGCAGGCGTGGCGCTACCTTCGTTCTGGTTGGGTATCCTGATTATACTAAGCCTTCTGATCGGCTCCCAAATATTATTCGGAGAACCATGGATGCCACCCGTCGTATATGTATCACCATTCGTTGACCCAATAGACAATTTATCTCAATTGATTTGGCCGGTAATTGCTATTGGTTTCAGGTATTCTTCTGTCGTGACACGAATGACCCGCTCGGC
>CAJWVP010000276.1 GCA_913048145.1 uncultured Rhodospirillaceae bacterium | reverse complement strand
GTAGAAGTTGATTATGCCGCGTTTGCGGAGGAGGGAAAAGCGCCGCCGCGCCGCCATCATCACCAACTCCAGCCCCAGCCAAGCCCCAGCCATAATGCACATTTTGCTATCGGCCAATTCTTTGTTTTGAGGAAGCTGGGCTTCGAGTTTCGTGCGGTCGAACGACACCTGAAGAGCTCGCAGGTGATGCTAAGCGCCAACGACAGAGTTCACGCCGCATCCAAGGCCATCGGCCATGGCCTGCTGCTACTATGAACCGGAGATCGAGCCGTCTACTTGCCCTTCCACGTGGGCATTGGCTGCTTGTCAATGAAGGCGTCGATGCCGGCGCGGGCATCATTGTCCTGCATGTTAGAGGTGATGGCCTGGGTCGCTTCGGCGTAGGCAGCCTCCAGGTCTTTCTCTATCTGCGTGTAGAATAATTTTTTGCCCCGACCGACAGCTGCCCGCGACTTCGACGCGATCTTGCCGGCTAAATCATCGATGGCGGTGTCCAATTGGTCGGTTGGCACCACACGGTTGACCAATCCCCAGCGCTCCGCCATGTCCGCGTCGATGAGATCACCGGTCATCAGCATTTCCATTGCCTGCTTACGGGGCATGTTTCGGGTCACGGCGACCATGGGGGTCGAACAGAACAGACCCAGATTTACGCCGGAGGTGCCGAATTTCGCTTCCTCTACGCAAATCGCCAGATCACATTGCGCCACCAATTGGCAGCCGGCCGCTGCGGCAACGCCGTGCACCTTTGCAATCACGGGCTGTGGGATCTTGGTCAACGTGGTCATCATGCGTGAGCATTGGGTGAACAGGGCTTCCATGGGCTCGGGACCCGGATCAGCGCGCATTTCGGTTAGGTCGTGCCCCGCGCAAAACGCCTTGCCCGCACCGGCCAGAACAACCACGCTTATCGCCTCGTCAGTCATCAGTCTGTCCAGTTCCGTCTGTACGGCGGTCATTAATTCGCCGGACAGCGTGTTGAAGGAATTGGGCCGGTTGAGGGTCAGCGTAGCGACGCCGTCGGCGTCGGATCGCAGCAACACGGGTTCGTTTGGCAACGGCGCGTTGGTCATGGAAGTTCTCCGTTTTGTCGACGGTCGCTCTATGTTGATTTCTGGCGCGCTGGAACGCAAGGGGTTTCGCCATGGCGTTGGGCGGGCTCGCGGTCAGCGCAAAAGTATGGAAATACTGCCAAAAACCGAATAATCAAGGGGGATGAGCGATAAAGACGGCCTGATGGCCTTTCCCCAGTCGCGCGCGGTGACGGATGCTGCTTGGCGCATCCTAGGTTCTATGGAACGGTTGTTGAGCGGGCACTATGTGTCCAGGGAGGGTTCGGCCGCATCGGCGGCGGACACCGCCAGGCGTCAGCGGTTCAAACACCGCCTGGGAGTCCCGGAAATACGCTGCCAGACGAATATCGAGGCCATCGCCGCCTCCGCCTACGAGGCTGCGAGCCCTCGGCCAACGGTAGAGCCGCCATTCTTTCTGGATGAAGACGGGATGGCGCGGTTGATCGATCACACCAGTATATCGGCGCCCCGCTCATGCAGGAGGTTTGGGGTCAGGTGCTGGCGTGTGAGAGGCGTGAACCGGGAACCTTTCCCATCCATTCGCTGTGCGCCGGCACCGAGTTCAAGGAATTCGGTCGCAGCGCCCAACGACCTTGCCCACCTGCAATACGAGGATTGATTGGACTTACCTTGGCCGCAATAACCGTCGATGACTTTAACCGCATCATGGAACAGGAACTCTCCTGGGCCCATGACATTGGTATGCGAGCCCAATCGATCGGCGACGGCGAAGCGGTGATCAGGCTCCAGTTCACCCACGAGATGCTGCGGCCTGGTGGGACCGTGGCGGGGCCCTTCCTGATGGCGTTGGCGGACGCCGCCATGTACGCTGCAGTCATGGGTAAGCTGGGCGTCGTGAAGATGGCGGTGACGTCGAACCTCAACATCAATTTCCTGCACCGCCCCCAGCCCGGCAACTTGTTGGCTGAGGCTCGAGCGCTGAAGGTTGGTAAACGCCTCGCCATGCTTGATGTGATCATCTACTCCGAAAGCCATGACGGGCCCGTCGCGCATGCCACGGGCACCTATTCGGTGCCGCAGCAAAATGCCTAAGATTGAGAATGGGGTATTATAATACCGCCATTTTAAGCCTCGGAAATATATGATGTTTTCCTCATTGACATGGCAAAAAATGCTGACATACTCCGTGCGCTTCGGTTCGCGGGGGTTGCCTCGGTGCCGGTAAAGAGTTGATTTGAGAGGACGGCATGAAGACCTACTCCGCGAAACCCTCCGATATCGAGAGGAAGTGGTATGTCATTGACGCTGACGGCCTGGTTCTGGGTCGGATGGCGACGGTAATTGCGACCCGTCTACGCGGCAAGCACAAGACCACTTACACGCCCCACATGGATTGCGGCGACAACATTATCGTCATCAATGCCGAAAAGGTGAAGTTGACCGGCAACAAGCGGACCGACAAGACCTACTACTGGCACACGGGCTACCCGGGTGGCATAAAGAGTCGCACGGCGGGCGCCATCCTGGACGGCAACCACCCGGAACGGGTCGTTGAGAAGGCCGTTGAGCGGATGATTAGCCGCAACCCGCTCGGCCGCAAGCAAATGAAGAAACTGCACGTCTACGCTGGCGCCGCGCATCCTCATGATGCTCAGCAACCGGAAGTCCTAGACGTTGCCGCCATGAATTCGAAGAACAAGAGGAGCGCCTGAGCATGGCCGACGAATCCGTCACCCTCGAGAACCTGAAAGAAGCCATGGAAGACAACGCCGCTGCCGCGCAGGGGGTGGTTGAGGTGCCAGCTGAAGCTGATGCCGTCGCTTCTGACGCCGATGCCAACGCCAATGCGGCTCCGGAGGAAGCGGGCGCCAACGAGGCGCCAGTCCATGTGCAGAAATTGGATGAGCAAGGCAGGTCTTACGCCACCGGCAAACGGAAGGACGCGGTTGCTCGGGTCTGGATTAAGCCGGGCGCCGGCCGTATCACCGTGAACGGCCGAGAGGTTGAGCGCTATTTTGCCCGCCCGGTGCTGCGCATGCTGATCAACCAGCCTTTCGATGTCGCCGATCGGTCCGGTCAGTACGACGTGCTATGCACGGTCAAGGGCGGTGGCCTCTCGGGCCAGGCCGGTGCTGTGCGCCACGGTATCTCCAAGGCCCTGACCCTTTATGAGCCGGCGCTCCGCCCGGTCCTCAAAAAGGAAGGCTTCCTGACTCGGGACGCCCGCGTCGTGGAACGGAAGAAATACGGCCGCCGCAAGGCTCGTCGGAGTTTCCAGTTCTCGAAGCGTTAAAACGGAAACGATTTATAATCAATGGGTTAGTTGCAAAACTAGCCCCTTTTTATCACGTTTTTCTTGATCGCTTTTTCCTAAGATGGGGATTAGTTGGGTAAATCTCCGAGGATCATGTCCAAGAGCCTGGGTAGTTGTGTGCCGGCATTTGAGCGATCCGTCTCGTAGACCGCATGAACCTCGTTTGCCGCCTCGCGATCCAGCTTGATTGACCAGAGTGCGGAAATCTCTGTCGGCAGGAACCCATATCGCACGTCAATGACCCGGTCGCTGCCGTCCGGGGACTTGGCGGTGAAATTCTGGCTGAACCGGCGGAAGCGTCCGATGTCGCGGGCTTGCTGCGATGTGGGCTCAAGCCATGGAAAATCCCGTTTCACGTCCAGCTTGGCTGCCTGGGCGCCAGCAAAGGATTTGGCCCACGGACCTGGTCGAACGGCGTCAACCTGGAAGTGGTCCGCGGTCTCATAGACTGTGCGCCATAACAATATGTTACCGAATGTTGGTTTGGCGATGATGCGCGACGGCACGTGACCCCGGCTTTCCGCGAGGGTTTGAGCCATGGACAGGGCCGCGTGGTGCTGCCACGTGCCGAGGGCCAAATAGAGGACCGCCCATCCCAGTGCGCCGCGAGCCCAGCGGCCATCTTTGCGGAGGACGCCGACCATGACAAGGCTCGCGACGGGCACAGTAAACAAGGGGTCGATCACCGAGATCACGTTGAAGGCGAAACGCTCGTCACTGAAGGGCCAAAGTAGAAAAGTGCCGTAAGACGTTGCCGCATCCAGAATTCCATGGGTGGTATAGCCCAGTGCGCAGAGTAGCCAGATTTCAAGGAATTCCATGGCGAACCAACCGCGTGCCAAGCCGAACAACGCCC
>CAJWVP010000275.1 GCA_913048145.1 uncultured Rhodospirillaceae bacterium | reverse complement strand
TTCCCGCGTGATGCAGAACTTCCAGGCTGATGAAGATGCGGCAGTGGTCACGAGATTACGTGACGCCGGCGCGATCTTTATGGGCCAACTCAACACCTATGAGTTTACCTTTGGTGGCCGACCAACCTTCGACGCTCTATACCCGCCCGCCCGCAACCCATGGGATATCACGCGATCTACCGGCGGGTCGAGCAGCGGCTCAGGGGCGGCGGTTGCCGCCGGGTTTTGTCTCGGTGCGCTCGGCAGTGATGCCGGTGGGTCAATCCGCACACCCTCCGCTTTTTGTGGTGTCGCGGGAATGAAGGCAACCTTTGGGCGGGTCAGCGCCTTTGGCGATTTGCCGCTATCCTTCTCGTTCGACTGTGTTGGGCCGATGACCTGGACCAGCGAAGATAGCGCCATTATGCTCCAGGTGCTGGCAGGCTATGACGAACGCGATCCCAGTGCGGTTGAAACAACTGTGCCCGACTATGTTGCTCCCCTCAATGACGGGGTGCGCGGCCTCAAGGTTGGAATGCTCCGTCACTTCTATACGAAAGACTTTGAAGCCCCGCCGGAAATTATCACAGCCATCGATGGGGTCGGCAATACACTCCGGGATCTTGGAGCAACTGTGGGAGAAATAAACGTCTCCCCCCTAATTGACTGGCATGCCGTAGGGCGGATCATCCTGCCCGCCGAGGCTTATGCCATTCACGAAGAAAATCTTCAAAATCGTTGGGAAGAATTCGGACCGCTCGCCCGCAACCGGATGATGCTTGGTAGTCTAGTTCGTGCGGTTGATTACATTCAGGCACAACGGCGACGCACCGAGCTGCTGGAAGAAATCGAAACTGCGCTGGCTGAATATGATGTCATCATCACAACGGCCATGCTGACCCCGCAACCACCACTAGACGACAAAGCACCATTTCCCTTTCTCGACGTCCCGATGATTGCTGTCCCCTTCAATTTAACACTTCACCCTGTTCAGACAGTCCGGGCGGGGTTCTTTGATGACGGAATGCCTATTGGTGCACAAATTGTAGGGCGCAACTGGGATGAGGCAACCGTTCTTAAGGTAGCCCATAGCTTTGAGAAAAACTCCGGCCAACTCAAACGCTTCCCTAATTTAAACTAAGCAAATTGCCGACCCGGTCTTGATCGAGACCTTAGAGGGCGTCAGGATAGCGTTATAAACAAGAGACGCTGTCTAGGGAGGGATTGTGGGACAATTTGCAATGGGTCAGTCAGTACCCCGCACCGAAGACCCGCGTTTGCTGCGCGGTGGTGGCCGCTATGTCGACGACATCAGATTACCAAAAGAATGCCATGCCTACATGCTGCGCACGCCACATGCCCATGCCCGTATCGTTAGCATCGACACCGAAAAGGCACAAATAATGCCCGGCGTCATTGCAGTCTATACCGGCGCGGACTGGGTCGGGGACGGTCACGGCCAACACCCGGCTGGCCACAACCGGGTTCGCAGGGATGGCTCCCCTTTATATGTTCCGACACGCAACGCCATTGCGCATGAAGCGGTTAAAGTCACCGGCGATATTGTCGCTATGATAGTCGCGGAGTCCGTCAATCTGGGTAAAGACGCTGCCGAAAAAATCGTTGTGGAATACGACCTAATGCCAGTGATTACGGAAGGTACTCAAGCCCGAGCGGAAGGTGCGCCGGTTTTGCATGAAGGCTGCGAAGATAATGAAGGATATTTTTATACGGCTGGCGACAAGCAAGCCGTAGAAGCGGCCATCGCATCAGCATATCACGTTACCCGGCTGCAGACTAAGATAAACCGAATTACCGCCAACACGATGGAACCCCGTTCCTGTATTGGGGATTACGATCACCGGTTTGACCGTTATATTCTGATGGGGGGCACACAGCGCCCACATCTCCTGCGAAAAACACTAGCGATTGACGTTTTCGGCGTACCAGAGACAGCTGTTAAGATGGTCACACCAGATGTTGGCGGTAGTTTCGGCATGAAAGGCGGACACGCGCCCGAAAATCATGCCTGTATGTGGGCTGCTAAGAAAATTGGCCGCCCGGTCCGTTGGGTATGCGAACGCAGTGACGGGCACGTTACGGACTATCATGATCGCGATCAGCTCACCGACGCCCAGCTTGCCCTTAGCGAGACGGGTGAGTTTCTTGCCTTAAAAGTCAGCAATATATGCAATATTGGTGCCTGGCTCGATCCCGGCGGAACAATTTCTCCTGCAGGTCATCTTGGGGGATTAGCCGCAACCTACAAGACGCCATTGATTTATGCCGAGGCTTCAGCGGTCTTTACCAATACCAGCGCTAATGGGCCATTCCGAGGCTCAGGCAGACCCGAAGCGTCCTATGTCATGGAGCGACTCATCGATAATGCAGCGCGGGAGATGAATTTAGATCGGGCAAAAATTCGCCTGCAGAATATTGTCCCACCGGAGGAAATGCCGTTTAAAACGGGATTACTTTACACGCTCGATTGTGGCGAGTTTGGCGCCAATATGGATAACACCCTAAAGATGGGTGACTATAATGGTTTTGAAATCCGCCGCGAAGATGCCCGTAAAGAAGGTAAGCTTCGGGGTCTTGGCATCGCCAACTTCATTGAACAAACCGCGCAGCTCGATGGCGAAACGGTCAGTATTCAGTTTGATCAGTCCGGCACCGTAACGGTCATACCCGGCTCTGTTGATCACGGGCAAGGTCATGACACCATGTATAAAATAGTTGTTTCTGATGCGTTAGGCATTGACGAAGAAGATATTCGTGTCTCCTACGGAGACACGGATTCCCTACCCTATGGTGGTGGCACTTATGCCTCTCGGACAGCGATCCTTGGAAGTTCCGCAGCTGTCAGGGCTATCGACAAAATTCTTGAAAAAGGAACCCTGATAGCCGCACATATTCTGGAAGCGGCCGATGCGGATATTGAGTTCAAGGATGGCGGTTTCCATGTTGTAGGGACGGATAAAGAGGTGACCATCCAGGAAGTAGCCAGAGCTTCCTATCGCAGCGACCTGATACCGGAAGGTATGGAACGCGGCCTGTTCGATACCGATACATTTACGCCCGGCACGCCCACCTTTCCCAATGGCTGTCACGTCGTAGAAATCGAAATCGAGCCCGAAACGGGCACTACCGAGATCCTTAAATATTCCGTCACCGATGATGTCGGCACGGTGATCAATGCGCTGACGCTAGAGGGCCAAATTCACGGCGGCATCGGCCAAGGCGTCGGACAGGCATTCACAGAGGGCATTCAGTATAATTCCGATGGTCAGCTTCTAACTGGATCTTTTCTCGATTACGGAATGCCCCGAGCCGATGACATGTGCAGTTTCGACCTAGACAACAACCCGGTGCCAACCAAGCTAAACCCTGTCGGCGCAAAGGGCGCTGGCGAAGCTGGAAATGTTGGTGCACTCGCTGCAATCATGAACGCTGTCGTCGATGCCTTGGCTCCCCTTGGGATTGAGAATTTGGATATGCCTGCCACGCCCGAGAAAGTCTGGCGTGCAATTCAGGAAGCTAGCACCTGATAGTTATTCCTCAAGGATTGTCGCCGACATTTTTTCGCCAATCATAATGGTAGAAATATTGGTGTTAGCACAGGGCACCATTGGCATTATTGAGGCATCGCAAATGCGCAGGCCCTGAACGCCGTAGACCCTGCCCGATGGATCAGTTACCGCGCCGGGGTCTTCTTCTGCGCCCATGCGACATGTACAGGAAGCGTGCCAATGGCCAAGAACAGTCTTACGAATCCACTCCTCAATCGTGGAGTCGTCCTCCAGTAATTCTGCAATGGTCGGGCCCGTGGAAATCATATTTTCGATTATATATCTTCGAGCAAAGGATGACGCATCCATCAACTGAGCACCAATCCAAGTCTGCAAGCGGTTAAAATTACTATAGACGCCGACTTTACGGGCTCGTGTCCCATAGCTGACCGGGAATACATCAAGGACAGCATCCTGAATTTCTGGTTTCGCACAGAGCTTTGCCATCACGCGAACGCCGTCAATCATGCGATCCATATCTCGGCGATCGGAGCACATGTTGAAATCGACGTTGGGCTCTCCAAAAATATCATCGCCGTTCAACGTCACCTCCCCGGTTGAGTAGGATTTATTGACCCAAAGCTGCATGATACCCATGCGATCGCCAATTGGGTGCCATGCCGCACGATTTGTTGGAACAATATACATATCACCTGCGGGCA
>CAJWVP010000274.1 GCA_913048145.1 uncultured Rhodospirillaceae bacterium | reverse complement strand
GGAACCATCGCAATCGTTCGCCGGGCAAAAAGGTGGAGAATAAAACAATGAGCAGAGGCCACATGTAGGCAATCAAACCAGCCTCTACGGGTGGCGCGTTGCGGAGCGCCATGAAATAGAAAAAGTGATAGCCGAACAAGCCGATCACACCGACTATCCATGCACCAGGTGGCTGCCGCAGGTGGCCGATCACGTTCTCTCGATACACGAGCCATTTTATGGAGACCACACACGTCGCGATACCGAAGGAAAGTGCTGTCAACAGAAACGGCGGAACTACACCAGTTTGGGTCGTAAACAGCGCCAACAACCCCCACATGAAAACAGCTGTGCTGCCAGTCAGGGTGGCCGTACGTTGGCAAGGTGGGCTCATCGCTGGAAGCTGAGAACGGAAATACTCCGGTGCGGCCGCGATGCGATCGCGTTGCGGCCATCACCGTTAATGTTCACCAGTCGCGTTTTGTGGTCTTCAAAGACACTTTTCTTAAACAGCTTCAGGCGAAACGTCGTGCTGTTAGCCCAAAATTTCGAGAACGTACTGGCCTCGATGGCATTCTTCATAACGCCATGGCAGCACCGGTCGGTTGGCTGGATGAGCCAGAAGGGTCGGATGTACCCGGTGAGGGTGGTGATATCTGTGTCCGGCAGTGCACCTTCCTGGATATGCGTCTCTGACGCGCGTCGATAGTAATCCTGCGCCCCCAGCACAAAAGCGCCGCCACGATGCACGCGCATTTCAATGGCATGGGCACTTGAGATAGCGAAGACGCAAGCGCTGATCAGGCACAGAAGTGGACGCACGGACAAACCTCCCAAAAAAACCAGGCTCTTCCTTGGAGAAGATGATCCAGAATTTAAAACGGTATGACCGGGAAAGGCTAGGCCATGTATTGACCATCATTGGCAGTCAGCGTTGGGCCGGTGATGAAGCCGGCGTCGTCGGAAGTTAGGAAGGTCACACAGCGCGCGATTTCCTCGACCTTGTTCAGCCGGCCCACTCCAGGACACCCTTGATAGCAACTTCATCCAAATCATGGGCAGCCAAGCTGCTCAATCCGCTGCTAAAGGCATCCACTGGGGTCCTCGCGACGCTAGCAATCACTACTTCCGTCATCTGTGTTCCCTCCACATTGTAACTTGCGGCGGAGTGCGCCATAAATCTTTCTAGAAAATCGTGCGCGTTTGATATCGTGCAATAGCGAAACACTTTATAACGTTGCCAAATATACGGTTTAGTTGTCGTTCAACAGAAAAATTGTGCATATGCGAAATAATTTGATTCACGTCTCTATAATTCACGTCTAGATGAATCGTGTTTCCAATGCTTATCGTGGTTTTGTGACGAGGTTTTGATTTATATCAACTGTCCGGCGATCCAATCGGCCAGTGGGCGATGCAGAAGCGTGGCAGACTGGCCGCCGGCGATCATGCCGATGTGTCCGGCTTTGACGGTCCGCAAAGTCGCGTTCGGCAACGCGTCGACGAGGGGTAGGGCCGAGTCTGGAGGCACGATGTAGTCGTCTGTGGGGACGACCACCAATGCCGGCTGATCTAGTTTCGTGGGATCAACGACAGTGCCGTTGATGGCCCAGGCTCCTCGTCCGGGCGTGTTTTTCCCGTACCAGTCGAATAGGCACTCGCGGGCAACGGGACCTGCTAAGGGAACGCCGTCATTTAACCAATCCTCCAGGGCCACGAAGTTCGCGAACTTTCTTGAGGTAGCGCTAACGGTGGCCAGATCGCGAAACTTGGAACCGGCGAGGTTGGGATTGAGACCATTGAACAGGGCCTGCAGAACATCGACGGGCAACATTCCCTGCGCGGCGATCATTATCTCCAAGCTGGGGCGCATAGCGTTCAGGGCGGCGCGGGCCGGGCCGTGACCGGCGTGAAAATCCCACGGGGTTGCCAGCAGCGCTAGGGGGCCGACCTCGCCGGGGCGGCGGGCCGCCAGCCCGAGGGCGAGGTTGCCGCCCATGCAGTAACCGAGAAGGGCCGGAGACCTGCCGGTTTCCGCGCGTACATGGTCGAGGGCATCGCCAAGGTGACCGTCGATGTAATCACTTAGGGTAAAGGTGCGTTCTGCCTCATCGGGCGTGCCCCAATCCAGGAGTAGGGGGCGCAGGCCGCGTCTGGCGATGGTCCGCATCAAGCTACGGCCCTCGATCAGGTCAAGGATGTGCCCCCGATTGATAAGGGAAGGAACGCAGAGCACCGCCGGCGCGTTCGCCGCGCCTTCGACGACGGCGCCATAATCCAGTAGCCGGGCAGACCGGCGGTGCCAAATGGTCGGCGGTTCTGGCGGGCGGGCGTTAGCGGGGGCCTTTTGATAGCGGGCGACCCCGTCGGCGAAGGAATCGAGTCGCCTGATGGCCTCCGCATGAACTGCGGCGACAAAGTCTTCAGGATTTGTTTTTTCGACGTCCCTGACTAGACGCGCTGCCGCGTCCCACAGTTTCGGACTCAAGCTCAGCGACCCGCTCCTCCAGAGCGGCAACGCGCCGATGGAGCTCAGCGCCGTCAGGATCTGCGTTGCTATCAGAAGGGGCAGTGGACGGGGACCGGTCCGGGGTGCAGTCATTTCCGCTCTCCCGGACGGGCCATGCCGACGCGCTGATGACGTCGGCGAACGCCTGGGCGGAAGAACTCATTATCGCAATAGTCTGCGCCATGACCTTGGTCGTGTCCTGATCGCTCGCCAGCGTATTCAGATGTTCCTGCCACAGGTCCATGTACCGCCGGGCTAGATCTTCCATGTCGGGGGTGTCGGGCATGTCTCATCCTTTGCCTAAAATGCTGCACTTCATGCTGCACGCGCAAGAACATTTCATTGCAGTGCAGCATCTTACGCGCTTATGATGGACGCTGTAAAATCGAGATATTCCAGGACTTGACGGAACTACGTGGCGAAACAAGGGGCCTGATGATGGCAGACAAGGCGAACGGCAAGGACGATGAACGGGTCACGATCAAGAAGTACGCGAACCGGCGTCTTTACAACACGGCGACCAGCAGTTACGTGACCCTCGACCATCTGGCCCAGATGGTGAAGGACGGGATCGACTTCGCTGTGTTCGATGCGAAGACAGGTGAAGACATTACCCGCTCCGTGTTAACTCACATCATTGTTGAGGAGGAGAGCAAGGGCCCGAATCTGCTGCCCATCGACTTCCTTCGTCACCTGATCAGTTTCTATGGAGATAGCCTGCAGGCAGTGGTGCCCAACTACTTGGACCATACCATGCACGCCTTCGCCCGCAACCAGGAACAGATGCGCGGTGCCATGCAGGATGCGCTTGGTGGGCTCAACCCGTTCGGTCAGTTTGAGGAGATGGGCAAGCAGAACATGGCCATGTTCGAAAATGCCATGAAGATGTTTGTCCCCTTTTATGGGGGGACCGACGCCCAGGCGACCAACGATTCCACTTCTCCGACGGCGATGGCCCACGCTGAGGAAAAGGGGGAGGCCGATGAGCTGGAAGCCTAGAGGGCGCAGTTGGCGCAGATGCAGGTCCAGTTGGACCGGATGTCTGGCGACAAGTAAGCCCCCTCAGTTCAGTTCCCTGACCACCCGGAATCCCAACCAGTAACTCTTCACGCCCGGCGGGTTTTTTGCGCGGTAGTAGGACCGTGCGACCTTGTTGAAGTAATAGAACGAACCGCCTCGGATCACGCGGTTCGTGCAATCTCCTTCCTTGCGCGCGCTGGCATCCTTGGGCCGGCCCTTGTGGTCGTGGTTCCAGCAATCCTCCGTCCATTCGAAGACGTTGCCGGCGGTGTCATGCACGCCAAAGGGATTGGCCGGGAAGGAACCCACGGGCTTGGTTCCGTGGGAGCAGCACGAATAGTCCTTGGCGGAGCAGCATTTGCGGGATTCGCAATCGCGGCAGTTGGCCATCTTCTGGCCGGGCGTGTCTCCCCACCAAAACTGGGTCGTAGTCCCGCCTCGGGCCACGTATTCCCACTCTGCCTCAGACGGCAGGCGGTATTTGTGGCCGGTTTTACGGCTGAGCCAGCGGGTGTAGTTCTTGGCCTGAGCCCAGGTCACGTTGATGACTGGCCTTCCGATCATGCCCCATTTGTGGTCGTCGGGTTTGTGGCGACAGCCCTTTTCCGACACGCAGGCGAACCACTCATTGAACTTGATTTCAAACCGCCCGATGGCGAAGTCCTTTTCAACGGCGAGGCGGTGCGGTGGACCGTGGCGGTTCTTGCCGCCGAAACCCATGATGTAGAG
>CAJWVP010000273.1 GCA_913048145.1 uncultured Rhodospirillaceae bacterium | reverse complement strand
GAAAAACCTGGAAACGAACCCATTTTGCAATCATTGCAAACCATTCCTGGTAGGTTATCTTCACTTCGCTCTAGATAGGCGCGCTAATCTACCACAGGCCAGCGGAGGAGAAAGACATTAGCGGTCCCAGAGATACCACACTCGCGCAGGGCGGCCTCAGCTACAAAGACGCAGGCGTCGATATTGATGCGGGCAACGACCTGGTTTCCGCCATTGGACCTGCGGCCAAATCCACGAATCGCAGCGGCGTGGTATCGGACCTTGGCGGTTTCGGCGCCATGTTCGACCTCAAGGCAGCAGGCTATTCGGATCCGATTCTGGTCGCTGGCACGGATGGCGTCGGCACCAAGCTGATGATCGCCGGCGCTGTCGGCACGCACGATACCATTGGCATCGATCTGGTCGCCATGTGCGCCAATGATCTGGTGGTACAAGGGGCTGAACCTCTCTTTTTTCTGGACTATTTCGCCTCTAGCAAACTGGATGTGGCGGCCGGACGTGCCATTGTGAATGGCATCGCCGAGGGTTGCCGCCAGGCCGGTTGCGCCTTGATCGGCGGCGAAACGGCGGAAATGCCCGGTATGTACGCTCCCGGAGACTATGACCTCGCCGGTTTCTGCGTTGGCGCCGTAGAGCGCAACCAGGTGCTATCGAGCGCGGCGGTCCGCGCGGACGATGTCATCCTCGGTCTTGCATCCGATGGGGTCCATTCCAACGGCTTCTCACTGGTCCGGCGCGTCATCGAACACACCGGCGCTACCTATGGCGACGCCGCGCCCTTCGCCGACGGGCAGACCTTTGGTGAGGTGCTCCTTACGCCGACCCGCATGTATGTGAAATCGTGTTTGGCAGCCGTGAAGACCGGCGGCGTCCATGCTCTGGCGCACATCACAGGCGGCGGCCTAATAGAGAACCTACCGCGTGTGCTGCCTAACGGCCTGGGCGCCGAAATCGACTGCACGGCCTGGACACCTCCAGCCGTGTTCCAATGGCTGGCCGACGCTGGCGGGATTAATGACGTCGAAATGCTTCGGACCTTCAATTGTGGTATTGGCATGGTGTTGGTCTGCGCTGCCGAACATGTCGACATGGTGACGAAGACCCTCAACGACGCCGGGGAAACCGTGATCCAAATCGGCCGGATTACTCTTCGCTCAGGTGACACGGCCATCACGATTAGGACTCCGGAGGTCCTGTGGCAAAGTTGAAAGTCGCCGTACTAATTTCTGGCCGTGGCACAAACCTTCAGGCCCTTATGACCGCCTGCTCGGACCCTTCCTACCCGGCCGAAATTGTTCTAGTGATCTCCAACCACGCCGAGGCGAAGGGTATCAAATGGGCGGGCGATGCCCACCTGCCGACGTTAGCGATCAGCCATCAGGATTTTGCAAACCGGGCCGACTTTGACCGCGAAATGACGGCCGCAATGAATGACGCCGGCGTGGAACTAGTCTGCCTGGCCGGGTTCATGCGCCTCTTGTCGGAAGAATTCGTTACTCACTGGCACAATCGACTGATTAACATTCATCCGTCCCTGCTGCCAGCCTTTAAGGGCCTAGACGTGCAAGCCCGCGCCATCACCGCCGGCGCAAAATTTTCCGGCTGTACGGTCCACTACGTCCGCCACGAGATGGACGTGGGCCCGATCATCTGCCAAGCAGTGGTGCCGATCCATGTGGATGACGACGCGGATGCACTAGCCGCTCGTATTTTGGTGCAAGAACATATGATTTATCCGCAGGCAGTTCGATGGATTGCGGAGAAGCGTATCTCGATCAATGACGAGAAAGTTGATCTCGATAAGCCAATCCAGTCAGACGGCACAATGATCAACCCAATGGACTGACTATCCACCGCAACCTCCTGCCGCCTTTTGGCGACGGTTCGGCATTCGGCCGCAGAATTCGGGTTTAGCCGACCAACTCCAGTTGGCTGAAATAATAGGCGATCTCTTCGGCGGCCGTTTCCGGAGCGTCGGAGCCGTGCACCGAGTTGGCTTCCACGTTCTCCGCGAAGTCCTTACGGATCGTACCCTCGTCGGCGTTCGCCGGGTTGGTGGCGCCCATGAGGTCGCGGTTTTTCTGAATGGCGTCTTTGCCTTCCAGGACCTGTACGACGATGGGGCCAGACGTCATAAACGTGACTAAGTCGTTGAAGAAGGCGCGCTCCTTGTGGACGTAGTAAAAGCCTTCCGCCTGCTCCTTCGTCAGATGCAGGCGTTTTTGAGCGATGATCCGGAGCCCCGCATCCTCGAACCGAGCATTGATTTTGCCGGTGAGATTGCGACGGGTGGCGTCCGGTTTGATGATCGAAAGCGTCCGTTCGAGTGCCATCGGATAAGTAACCTCTTCGATTGTCCCACACGATACTTCGCCTTTTGGCGCCGCGAACAGGGATCGGGGTTCGCCCCTGCAAGCGGGGGCGGGTTATAGACAGTTGCCCCCGCCCTGGCAAGAGGAACCCTTGCTTGATTTTTACAGAGATTGATGTGCCAGCGAGGTCACAATTCGAGCCATCGCAGCCCACATTCCGAATTGCCCAGTCGAGCGAACGGGTTACGATTGACGGATGTGAAACACCGAAAGCCCGTTTCGTGAAATTTCGTTCCATGACCCTACTTGTTGGCGCCTCCGTTTTGTCGCTCACATTATGGTTTTCGACCACCGCTGTGGTGCCATCACTGGTGTTGGAATATGGTCTTAGCGGCACACGCGCAGCGCTGTTAACCAGCGCCGTCCAAGTGGGATTTGTTGTCGGCACTATTATCAGCGCCCTCCTGGGTCTAGCGGACCGGGTGGAGGCACGCCGCCTGTTTATGATCTCAGCACTGGCAGGGGCCGGCGCCAACGCGCTCATCCTTTTGCTTGATCCCAGGTCCGATATGTTACTGGTCTGCCGGTTTATGGCCGGTGCATGCATGGCTGGCGTCTATCCCGTCGGCATGAAGATTGCCGCGACCTGGGCGAAGGAGGATTTAGGTCTGTTGATCGGGATCATGGTCGGTGCCTTGACCTTGGGCTCGGCCGCCCCGCACTTATTCAACGCGTTCGGTGGCCTGAATTGGCGGTTCGCCATTGGCGCGGGATCGGGTGCAGCGGTGATTGGCGCGTTCCTGGCCATGGGCATCCACCTCGGCCCAAACCGCACTTCCTCACCACCCTTTAATCCAAAGGCAGCCCTGACTGCCTTTGCCCAGCCCTCCCTCCGGTTGGCTAACTTCGGCTATTTAGGCCACATGTGGGAGCTTTACGCCATGTGGGCCTGGATTGGTGTGTTTCTGGACGCTAGTTTCCGGCTTAACCCCGCAAGTGACGACGCCACGTTCTGGGCGCGAATGGCGACCTTCGTCGTAATGGGTGTTGCCGGCGCTGTAGGCTGCATCGGCGGCGGCCTGGTTGCCGATCGATGGGGCCGGACGACGCTTACGGCAATAGCCATGGCGATCAGTGGTGCTTGCGCCTTGGGCGTGGGGTTTCTATTCGGAGCAAACCCCTGGTTGTTGTTGGCTGTTTGTTTTGTTTGGGGCGTCACCATTGTCGCTGATTCTGCACAATTCTCCTCCAGCGTCACGGAACTAGCGCCGCCGGACCGCATCGGAACCATGTTGACTGTGCAAACCTGTACGGGCGTCCTGCTAACCGTGGTAACGGTTCAATTGCTGCCCGTGATGGTCGACCATGTGACCTGGCGTTATGCCTTCATGGTGCTAGCGATCGGGCCTTTTATTGGAGTGGTTTGCATGCTTCGTCTGAGGCGCCATCCGGACGCCTTAAAGCTGGCCGGTGGTCGCCAGTAGACGTTTGCACCCTATGTGACCCACATCACTTTCATCGTAATATCATAGGGTTAAAGATATTGTTATTGTATTCGTTATTTCCTGGGGAACAGGATCACGGTGGACCGACCAGAGAGGGTATGGCACTGTTGGAAGCGGATATGCTAATCGGAACATTGCATCAGGTCCCGAATGCCGTCGACGATAACAGCGTTGGCGGATTGTCTGCCAGCGGAATCGCCGTCAATAACGTCGAGACCGTCCTCGGCGGCACGAACTTCGATACCGTTATACTGGCCGGCCGCATGAAAACGATGAATGAAATTTCAGCAGTCGAAATCATTGTCGTAGGCTCAGAGTTGGACGCTGACGCTACCAGCGATAAAACCAACTGGCGTCACCAGCGGCAGCTCGGATATTCTCACAGGCGGTTCAGGCACAACGAAATTTATCTTCAGCGGGGTTGATGCTTCCACATTGGGCACCGGTACG
>CAJWVP010000272.1 GCA_913048145.1 uncultured Rhodospirillaceae bacterium | reverse complement strand
CGCCAACATGACCGATGACGAAGTTGAAGCCATCGTCCGTCATGACACGGTGTGGAATCGCCCTTCCTGGCCCATCGGAACAGGCCCTGCTATTAACGCCTTCATGCGCGGCTACTTCAAAGACCCTTTTGGCGCCTTCGAAGGGAACAAATCGCAGCAAGAACAACCCTCCGGCGAGACACCGGGCGCAGAGTTGGAAACCAATGTGCACCGGGCCCTTGTAGTCCTCGGCCTTGAAATTCCATTTCAGGCCGCCGACCTAAAGCGTCGTTACAAGGAATTAGTCAAACGTCATCACCCGGATGCCCAGGGCACAGTCGAGAATTCCGACGACCGTATCAAGGAGATCAATCATGCATATGCGGTCATATTGGAGTTTTTGAACGCCTGACATCTCACAGCCTCGCCTTGACTGCGTCAGTTATAAACCCTACACCGACGGGTCCCAATTACCGACCAAAACGCCTGCGCTACCCCTAGACACGGAAGATTTGCCATGAACGCCGTTATCGATACGACAGACAATCTGAAACTCCAAAAACCCGACATCTCCGTTTCGGTGCGTCAGGTCTTCGGGATTGAAATCGACATGGATGTGCCCGCGTTCAGCGAACCCGACTCGCACGTGCCGGACGTCGACGAAGCCTATCGGTTCGATCACGACACCACGTTGGCGATTCTGGCTGGGTTCGCCCACAACCGTCGCGTGATGATACAGGGCTACCACGGCACGGGCAAATCAACCCACATCGAACAGGTCGCGGCGCGTCTCAACTGGCCGTGCATCCGCGTCAACCTGGACAGTCACATCAGCCGGATCGATTTGATCGGCAAGGATGCCATCGTGCTCCGCGACGGCCAACAGGTGACAGAATTCCGCGAAGGCATTCTGCCTTGGGCGCTGCAGAACCCGACAGCCCTGGTGTTCGATGAGTACGACGCCGGCCGTCCCGACGTCATGTTCGTGATCCAACGCGTCCTCGAGGTCGAAGGGAAGCTGACCCTTTTGGACCAGAACCGAGTTATGAGCCCGAACTCCCATTTCCGCCTGTTCTCAACCACCAACACGGTTGGTTTGGGCGATACTACAGGCCTCTATCACGGCACCCAGCAGATCAACCAAGGTCAGATGGACCGTTGGAACATTGTCTGTACGCTGAACTACCTGCCGCATGATTCGGAACTGGAAATCGTACTTGCCAAGGCGCCCGCCTACGACACGAAGACAGGGCGCGAAACGTTGAGCGCCATGGTTGACGTCGCGGAACTCACCCGCACGGGCTTCATGAACGGCGACATCTCTACGGTCATGTCGCCGCGGACAGTTATCACCTGGGCGGAGAATGCTCAGATCTTCGGTGATGTCGGCGTCGCGTTCCGGCTCACGTTCCTCAACAAGTGCGACGAGATCGAACGTCCGGTGGTGGCTGAGTATTATCAGCGCTGCATCGGTGAGGATTTGCCCGAATCGGCGGCCACGGCCGTCCTGCAATAACTCTTACGGCAGCCACCCAAGGCCGCCGAGAGGCATCAATGTTACGCAAGGAAGAGACGAACGAACTGGTCAAGAGAGTCACGGCCGCCTCGCTCAAGGCGATCGCCGCGGAACCCGAATTAAATGTAAAATTCGCGCCCGGACAAGCCAGCGCAACTGCCGAAGAGGCCGTCTTGCCGACGCCCGTCGGCACTCTCGACGAGGCAGCGTTGACAAAACTACGCGGTGTGGCCGACGCCTTGGCCTTGCGCCTGCGTTACCACGACGCGGAGGTTTACCGCGAGCACATGCCGTCGGGTCCCGAAGCACGCGCCGTTTACGAAGCCATTGAACAAGTGCGCTGCGAAAGCCTGGGCGTGCGCAGATTTAACGGTGTTGCCGAAAACCTGAGCGCCCTTTTGGATGAGAAGTGCAAAGCCAAGGGCCTGGGTGCGGTGACTGAAAAGAACGAGGCCCTGTTGCCGGAAGCCGTCGGCCTACTGATACGTGAATGCCTAACCGACGAGGCCGCGCCCGATAGCGCGCACGGCCTGATGAACATCTGGCGCCAGGAGTTGGAACAGAAAATCGGTCAACAAATCCGCGAATTGCGCACCTGCCCTGCCGATCAGGCCAAGTTCGCCGACGTAGTCACGGACATGATCCGCAACTTGGATCTTCTAGATGACGAGACGCAACCGCTTGATTCCGAGGACCAGGACGACGACGAAAACGCCCAGGACGCCGGTGACGAGGCCGATGAGGGCACGGACACGGAAATGGGCGACGAATCTATGATGGGCGGCGATTCCGGCGAGATGGAAATGTCCGACGATGGTGAATTCGCCGATGGCGAGGAAGAACAGTTTATGGGCGGCGAAGGCGAAGAAGAACCCGCCGGGCCCAACCGTTGGAACGAGCCGTGGCAGCGTGACGGCCAGGACGCCAACGTCCGATATGAACCGTTTACCGCCGAATACGACGAAATTATTTTCGCAGACGAACTTTGCGACCCTGAAGAACTGACACGCCTTCGCCATCAATTGGACCAACAACTCTCGCATTTACAAGGTGTCGTCTCCCGCCTAGCAAACCGATTGCAGCGGCGCCTCTTAGCCAAGCAGACACGGTCTTGGGAATTCGACCTGGAAGAAGGCATTCTGGATGCCGGACGTCTGTCACGCGTCGTCGTTAACCCGACCCATCCGCTCTCCTACAAGTTGGAGCGCGACACGAATTTCCGCGATACCGTTGTGACGCTGCTGGTCGACAATTCCGGCTCCATGCGCGGGCGGCCAATCACGGTGGCCGCTATGTGCGGCGATATCCTGGCACGCACGTTGGAGCGTTGCTCCGTGAAAGTGGAAATCCTCGGCTTCACCACCCGTTCATGGAAGGGCGGCCAGGCCCGCGAGAAATGGGTCGCCGACGGCAAGCCCAAGAACCCAGGCCGCCTAAATGATATCCGGCACATAGTCTTCAAAGCTGCTGAACAGCCCTGGCGCCGGGCCCGCAAGAACCTGGGCCTTATGTTGCGCGAAGGATTGCTGAAGGAGAACATCGACGGTGAGGCCTTGCTATGGGCCCATCAGCGTTTGCTCGGCCGGCCTGAACAGCGCCGCATACTTATGGTCATCTCTGACGGCGCCCCGGTAGATGATGCTACCTTGTCTGCCAACCCCGGCAACTTCCTAGAACGCCATCTCCGCGATGTCATCGAATACATCGAGACCCGCTCCGACGTAGAACTGACCGCCATCGGTATCGGCCACGATGTGACCCGTTATTACCGCCGCGCGGTAACGATTGTCGACGCGGAGGAACTGGGCGGCACCATGATGAACCAGTTGGCGGAATTGTTCGAGGATGATACGCAGACCCGCATTTTCGATCGTGCTTCGTAAACTGGACTCGTTTGATTTGCAGATACAATCCGTCAATCGTCGGTAGTACGGCAGCGATCTCAACGGTAGTAGATTGTGAATCTGGCTTCTGTACGCCGGCCACAGAGATCTTCGCAGGTTCATCACGGCACAACTAACTTTTCTTGATGCTTTACCACAAAGCGCAAACACTCTCTGTCAGAACTGGGAATCCATGGTTGCTAAGGAACTTTTTCGTAGGCATCAGGTTCAAGCCATCCAAAGCTTATCACGCCACCGACATCAGCATAAAAAGCGTTGGACCAATAGCAGCTTCAACCAAAATTTTCAGTGCAAAAAGCTGTCGGATTGCGGTCTTCCCTCAGTTTGAACGCGCTCTTCATTCTCCGCGCGCTCGGATTTCTAGCTTAAGAACCGGGACAAGGTATGGCCATGGCATGGCACAGATATCAAACGGTGTGAATGAAAGCCTATTGACCGTCCGAATCGGACATCAGAAAAACCTGCCGAACCAAGGGAACGGTAATTTCCCGGCGCGCCCTCAAGGATTGCCGATCCAATCGTTCCACCAAATCGCGAACCGCATCGAAGCTACGCTCCATGCGCTTCACGGCGTAATCCACCACATCGGTGCCGACACGCAACTGGCGATCGGCGAAATGCTTCACCAAGACTGCCGCCAGAAGTTCGTCATCGGGTGAGCCGATGGCCACGGCCGGCGCGGCGTTGATCCGCGAGCGAAGATCAAGAAGGTTAATGCACCACTGCGATGGTGCCGTTCGCGCGCTCAACAACAGGTGCCCCCGGCCTTCCCGCACCTGGTTGAAAAGATGAAATAGCGGCTCCGGTTCACCGCCGTCAAGGTAGCTATCCGCATCTTCCACGATCCAACCGCCAGCTGCTTCTTCGGGGTCACGCGCGCG
>CAJWVP010000271.1 GCA_913048145.1 uncultured Rhodospirillaceae bacterium | reverse complement strand
CACCGCTTTGGAACAGCGCGTTATCACATTGGCGAGAGGAAAAGGCTTATCCTAGGCTGAGATCGACGCGCTATTCGACTGACCCTCATTTATAAGGCCCAACCGCTTGTCGCTGGTTGATCGGCCATGCTATGAGACCTCCGTCGCGTTTATTTTCCCGATCATTCGGAGCCTGTTTCATGCGTCGTATTTCCGCTCTTTTCCTCTCATTGTTTTTGGTTGCAGCTATGACCTCTGCCTCGGGCCCCACCCAATCCGCCGATCCTGAAAACACCTTGTACATGGATTTAGAAGATGGTCGCGTCGTCATTGAGATGCGTCCGGACTTGGCCCCCAAGCACGTGGCCCGCATCAAAGAATTGGTTCGCCAGAAGTTTTATGACGGCTTGGTCTTCCACCGTGTTATCGGTGGCTTCATGGCCCAAGGCGGCGACCCAGACGGCGACGGAACGGGGGGCTCAGGTGTGAATATTCCAGCTGAATTTTCTAGCGAACCACACGTCCGCGGCACGGTTTCAATGGCTCGCTCAAGCAACCCAAACAGCGGCGATTCCCAATTCTTCATCGTTTACGCACGGTCCCAGTGGCTGGATGGTCAATATACGGTTTGGGGCAAGGTCACCGAGGGCATGGAGCACGTCGGCAACCTGGAGCGAGGATCACGCACCAACAATGGCTTGGTTGCGGAGCCCGACAAAATCGTCCGCATGCAGGTTGCCGTAGACATCAAGTAGAGCTTACGCTCCACCATATGGGCCGACGCCAAGACGTTCTCCGGTTGATTGTCCATCCAGATAATTAGTTAGATTAGATTACGCCGCAATTGGGGGTTCGAAGGATCGCATACGATGAGATGTTTTTAGAATTCGACGCCCTCTTCGCGCCTGCCCATCTGCCAACAGGCCTGACCATTGATTTACAGCGCCAACATGTTGTCGCGACACTGCTCAATCAGCGCCAGCTCCGCGCCATCGTCAACAACACCGCTCTTGAGAACATTGAGTGCCCATTTGGCCGCTTCTTCGGAGGTGATCGCTTCGCCAGCCATGTGATGCCTAGCGGCTCAACTCCCGCATGGCCCCATCGAGCCCATCCAAAGTCAGCGGATACATTCGGTCGCCCATGATTTGTCGGATCATCCCCACACTTTGGGTATTGCCCCACCACGCCTGCTTCACGGGGTTTAGCCACACGGCGTGTTCGTAAATGCGCGTAACCCGCTCCAGCCACACGGCGCCAGCATCTTCGTTCCAATGTTCGACGCTGCCGCCGGGATAAACGATCTCATAGGGGCTCATGGAGGCGTCACCGACAAAGATCACTTTATAGTCATGCGGATAGGTGTGCAGCACCTCCCACGTGGACGTGGTGTCGGTGTGGCGGCGACGGTTGTCCTTCCAAATCTTTTCGTAGATACAATTGTGGAAGTAGAAATACTCCAGATGCTTGAATTCTGCATTCGCCGCCGAGAAGAGCTCCTCCAATGTCTTGACGTGCGGGTTCATGGATCCACCGACGTCGAAGAAGATCAGCACCTTTACCGCATTGTGGCGCTCGGGAACCATCTTGATATCGAGCCAGCCCTTCTTCGCCGTCGCCCGAATGGTATCGTCCAGGTCCAATTCTTCTTGCGCGCCCTCGCGGGCGAACTTACGCAGTCGACGCAACGCCACCTTGATGTTTCTGGTGCCGAGCACAACGTCGCCGTCCAAATTTTTGAACTCGCGCTTGTCCCAGACCTTGACAGCGGAGAAATTCCGGTTTTCCTCCTGGCCAATCCGCACGCCTTCCGGGTTGTAGCCGTAAGCGCCGAACGGCGAGGTCCCGGCCGTACCGATCCATTTGGAGCCGCCCTGGTGGCGCTTTTTCTGCTCTTCAAGTCGCTGCTTCAAAGTCTCCATGAGCTTTTCCCAACCGCCCAACGCCTCAATTTGTTTCTTTTCTTCTTCGGTGAGGACCTTTTCGGCCAACTTGCGCAGCCACTCTTCGGGGATTTCCCGGATTTCTTCTCCGGTGGGTTCAATACCCTTGAAGACCTCGCCGAAAACTTGATCGAATTTGTCCAGGTTCCGCTCGTCCTTGACCATTGTAGCCCGTGACAAATAGTAGAAATCTCGGACATCGAAGTTAGCTAGGCCAGCTTCCACGGCCTTAACCAGTGTCAGGTATTCCCGCAAGGAGACCGGTACGCGGGCTTCGCGGAGCTTAAGGAAAAAATCGACAAACATCGCTTACTCTTACTCTGTCGGGTCCGGTCCGGCAACCAGGCCCCCGCGTGACATATTGATGAGCATCTGCGCCAGTCACGCTGAGCTACACTGGAGCGGCTAGGCTGTTAAGCAGTGGTGGCTGATGACCGATGCGCCAGTGGTGAAGAAAGTCAGCCTTGCTCCCGGCGGTTCAGAAACGCCAAGCGCTCCAGTAGATGGACATCCTGCTCGTTCTTCAAGAGCGCGCCATAGAGCGGCGGGATCAGATCCTTGGAGTCACCTGAGCGCAGAGCCTCTGCGGGAATGTCCTCGACCATGAGTAGCTTGATCCAGTCCAGCAGTTCCGAGGTCGACGGCTTCTTCTTGAGGCCGGGGACCTCACGGATGCCGTAGAACACGTTCATGGCGTCCGAAACTAGCCGTTTCTGAACGTCCGGATGATGGACCTGTACAATTTGGCGCATTGTGTCTTCATCCGGAAACGAAATGTAATGGAAGAAACACCGACGCAGGAACGCGTCAGGCAATTCCTTCTCGTTGTTCGACGTGATGATGACGATGGGGCGTTCTTTGGCGACAATGGTCTCCCTCGTCTCGTAGACGTGGAACTCCATTCGATCCAATTCCAACAAGAGATCGTTTGGGAACTCGATATCAGCTTTGTCGATCTCATCGATCAACAGAACTGGCTTCACGTCCGCGGAGAAGGCTTCCCAGAGCTTGCCTTGGGCAATGTAATTCTTAATGTCATGGACCCGTTCGTCACCGAGCTGCGAGTCACGGAGCCGCGCCACGGCATCATATTCGTACAGGCCCTGTTGGGCTTTGGTCGTCGATTTCACATGCCATTGGATTAGCGGGCGATCCAAGGCCGCAGCAATTTCATGCGCCAACACGGTCTTACCTGTACCTGGCTCCCCTTTCACCAGGAGCGGCCGCTCCAGCGCCACAGCGGCGTTCACCGCGATCATCAGGTCTTCAGTGGCGACGTAGCTGTCCGTCCCCGTAAAGCGCTTATCCATGGAAATCCTCGTCTACTCGTCTTGGTCGCCGGCCTGAAGCCTATTCGGCGCCGGTCAGGTGAGCCCTGTGATAATTCACCAGCGCAATATGATCCGTATCAGGATGGCGCAGCATCATCAAGGCGGGGACGAGGAATAGCATAGCCATCCCAGCTACGACCAGGAAAACATAGGAATGGTTTACCAACCAGACGCATTCGAAAGCCGCCGCAATGACCACCGCAACGATATGGCTGATGGTGAAGCTGAAATCTAAGGGGAAAGCGATATCCTCCGGGTCGACGATCTTTTGAGAACAGGCATTGATAGCGATGGCCAACGCAAATGCTAAGAAAGCCAACGCCAATTCGTCTCCATCTTAAAAACGGGCACTGGGCGAGTCGACGGAGAAATGCTTCTCCGACGCCCGGCCGACCCAACGAAACCATGTCAGCCTGATGGCGAACTTTCTCCTCGGTGGCCCACTGAAACGGAGCCATCATCCACGCGCCGGGCGATTCTTTCCAGTACCAGCTCCCGCTCTCGCCGGAGGACAGTATGAAGTACACGCAGGTGCCGGCGGGCTGGGAGCTGCAGCTCTTCGCTGCTGAACCGCAGATCGTAAATCCTATTGGTTTGGCCTGGGATGAAAGTGGCCGACTTTGGGCCGCGGAGACCGTGGATTATCCGAACGAGATTAAGGCAGAGCGCAAGGGCGACGATAAGATCAAGATTCTTGAGGACACCGACGGTGACGGGCGATGTGACAAGGTGACGGTATTCGCAGACGGTCTCAACATCCCGACTTCGTTGACCTTTGGAAATGGTGGTGTCTACGTGCATCACGCTGCTGAAACTTTATTCCTTAAAGATACTGATGGAGATAATTATCCTGACATACGTGATAAGTGTCCTAATGAATATGGACCTCCGGGAAGTTCTGGTTGCTCTACATCACCTAAATCACCAAATCTTTCATTACCTGTTCTTGGCGAACAACCATATCTTTTGATAATAATTCCAATAATTATCATTTCCATAATTATTGGAATTGTCAAAATAAAAAAGAA
>CAJWVP010000270.1 GCA_913048145.1 uncultured Rhodospirillaceae bacterium | reverse complement strand
TCAGGCGGAGCGAAGGAACTCTGCTGGAATTTCCGTCAAACCGTAGCCGGCCTCTTCCGGAATGACTAGCCTCTCGCCGTCGGGAGTTTCAATTCGCGTTGGCGTGACCGGAATTATTATGCGTTCTTGGGCCAGTGCGATGGCCGCCGCTACATCGCCCACTTCCGAGAGTTTCATGATATTCATCATGGTCGGCAGCACTAGCTTGACTTTACCCGCATGCACATCGTCAAGAAGAGACTGTGGGCGGTGCCATTGGGCCTCGACGATTTCGTAGCCGTCCACGTTGGGTTCCATCTGGCCGGACGGCGCGGATGCGACGAAGAAGTGGGTGTCGAACCGCTTTGGTCGACCGGGTGGAGTTATCCAATGGGCGAAGCGCATAAGGCGGTCCGTAGCAAGGCCCAAGGGAACTGCCGCAGCCATTTCCAAGATTGGAGCGTTGTCGTAAGTATCCTGATGGGCAGCCACATCCTTAGAATCTAGGAGTTTTTTCGCACCATGTGCGCGGACAAGCGCAATGCCACATTCCTCGTACATTTCGCGAATAGCGGCGATTTTCAGATCCGACAGCTCGTTCCTTTCCTCACCGATGTCGCCGGCGAAGGCCGTATCCGCCGCATCCACCTTTCCACCCGGAAAGACAAGTGCACCCGAGGCGAAGTGTTTGCCCGACGCTTTACGGAGGATCAGAACCTCCAGGCCGCTGTTCCCGTCGCGTAATAGGATGATAGTCGCGGCGGGCTTCGGGGTCACGGGGTGGGCGGTGTTATTCATTCACCAAGGGCCTCATAGGTGGCTTCGTCCGTGGGTGGACCGTCGCACGTAGCGCGTCCCGTTTGCATCATGTGGACCAAGTGTGCGTGGACAACGCGGGCCGCAGCGGCATGCAAATTAATCGAGACGTCCTTGTACATGTCCGCAACTATCTCTGCGATGGTGTTGGTGCCGGCTTGGAGTGCAGCAGTGATGGCTACTTCGCGTTGTTCACGATGCTCGATTAGGGCCGCCACGTACTTTTTTGGATCCGTGATGCAGGGGCCGTGGGTCGGCCAATAGGTGGCGTCGTCTCGATCCAGCAGCTTCCGACACGATTGAATATAATCACGCATGTCGCCGTCTGGTGGCGACACCACGGTAGTAGACCAGCCCATGACCTGGTCGCCGGAGAACAGGGCGCTTTCTTCCTGAAGTGCGAAACAAAGGTGGTTGTTGGTGTGTCCGGGCGTGTGCACGACCTCAAAGGTCCAGCCGTCGCCGGCGATGATGTCGCCGTCGTGGACGACGTGATCTGGTTGGAAGTCCAAGTCGGCACCAAGGCTTGCGGTCCGGTCGACGTCCGACCAGGTCGTGCCGAGGGAATGCGGGCCTTGAGCGAAGACTGGCGCGCCTGTGGCGCGTTTGAATGGCTCGGCGGCAGGGGAATGGTCACGGTGCGTGTGGGTGATAAGGATGTGGGTCACCGTTTCGTCGATGACTGCGGCCAAAAGGGCGTCCACATGGTTATCTACCAAGGGGCCCGGATCGATTACCGCCACGTTGCCGTGACCAACGATGTAAGTGCCTGTACCGTGGAAAGTGAACGGGCCTGGGTTTTCGGCGATGACCCGGCGGATCAGGGGGGTCACCTGATCGACCTTACCATAATCGAAGGTCAGGTCCCGAACGAAGGGGATCTCTGCTGCCATGATAACGCCACTCTAGAGGCGCTTGGCGAATGGCAAAATACAAATATTCTAAACATGCTGGGGAATGAAACAGCGCGTGGCTTCCTCGCCATAAGAATCGCCTTTGACAGCACTGCTTTGAAGGTGTCGAATCTTCTCTTCAAGGAGAGGATCTCAGCGCATGGCCCGTAACAACGCCGGTGACGTGAAGAACGTGGCGACCTACTGCTATCAGTGCGTCGCCGGGCCTGATCTCTACACCGTCCGCGTTGAGAACGGCGTGGCAACCGAGGTGGAGCCCAATTTCGAGGCCGCCAAGGTTCATCCCGCCGGTGGCCGGATTTGCGTGAAGGCCTATGGCCTTGTGCAAAAGACCTACAACCCTAACCGCATCACCACGCCCATGAAGCGGACCAATCCGAACAAGGGTAGGGACGAGGATCCGGGGTTTGTGCCGATCTCCTGGGACGAAGCGCTGGACATCATCGGTGAGAAGTTCCGTTCCGTCCGCGCCGAGGGGCTCAGGGACGAAGAGGGCTTTCCACGTCTGGCCGCCAGTTTTGGCGGTGGTGGTACGCCGACATCCTACATGGGCTCGTTTCCGGCGTTCCTCAGCGCCTGGGGCCCCATCGACATGGGCTTCGGATCGGGGCAGGGCGTTAAGTGTTATCATTCTGAGCACCTTTATGGGGAGCTCTGGCACCGGGCTTTTACGGTCGCCGCCGATACGCCGAGCTGTGAATTCAACCTCTCCTTCGGTGCCAACATCGATGCGTCGGGGGGCGTGTGTGGGGTTTCGCGTCATGCCGACGCGCGGGTACGCGGTATGCGGCGGGTGCAAATCGAACCGCATCTTTCAATCACTGGTGCTAACTCCGCCGAATGGGTGCCCATCAAACCGAAGACGGACGCGGCATTCATGTTCGCCCTGATCAACGTCATGCTGCACGAACGGTCGCGCGAAGACCTAGATCTGTTTTTCCTCAAGCATCACACGTCGTCGCCCTATCTGGTCGGACCGAATGGGTATTTCCTGCGCGATCGGGAGACGAAGAAACCACTGGTTTGGGATGAGATGTCGAACCGCGCAGTGCCTTTTGACACGCCCGATATTGATCCGAGACTCGACGGTGCTGTCCAGGCGTCGGGATATGAGCCGGGCGCCGACGAAGAACGCTGGGACTATGAGAACGTGGATTGCATGCCGTCTTTCCACTTTCTGGTGGAAAACGTCCGCGAGAAGACGCCCAGCTGGGCATCGAAAATCTGCGATGTTCCAGAAGAAACGGTGCGTCGCCTCGCCAACGAGTTCGTCGACCATGCCCATGTGGGCGAAACGGTGATCATCGACGGGCGCGAATTGCCGTTCCGTCCCGTTGCTGTGACGCTTGGCAAGACGGTCAACAACGGCTGGGGCGGGTTCGATTGCTGTTGGGCCCGGACCATGCTGGCTTGTCTGGTCGGCGCCTTGGAAGTGCCTGGCGGAACGCTCGGGACTACGGTGCGCCTGAATCGCCCGGCCACGTCGCGCCAAGCCAGTGTGCAGCCTACTGTTGATGGCTTCATGGATTATCCCATGAACCCTACGGATGCAGAGGGTTGGAACGACCGGCCGGCAAACCGCAACGCGCACCAGACCCTGGTGCCGCTGGCCGCCAATTCGGCCTGGAGCCAGGCCTTGGGGCCGACGCACCTGGCCTGGATGCTGCAAAGCGAGACGCCTGATGAATTCCCCGAAGCCCAACCGCCGGATATCTGGATCGTCTATCGTACCAATCCGGCGATTTCTTTCTGGGACACAGGCAAGATCGTTGATACCATTGCCAAGTTTCCTTTCACCATCTGCTTTGCCTACACGCCGGACGAGACCAATCACATGGCCGACGTTCTGCTGCCCGACTGCACGGATCTTGAGGGCTTGCAGCTGATCCGTATTGGCGGCACCAAGTACGTGGAACAGTTTTGGGATCACCAAGGTTTTGCATTGCGCCAGCCGGCGGTTGAGGCCACGGGCGAAGCCAAGGACTTCACCTGGATTGCTACCCAGTTCGCCAAGCAGGCGGGCCTTCTGGCCGAATATAACAACGCTATCAACCAGGGCGCGGCAGGAGTGCGCCTGCAGACGGACACTTACGATTTCGCTCTGCACCCGGAACGCGAACACGGCGTTGAGGAAATTTGGGACGCGATTTGCCGATCGGCTAGCGCTGAAATCTCTGATGGAGCCGACAACAAGGGGCTCGAGTACTATAAGGAACACGGGTTTCGCACCAAACCCTTCTCGCGCCTGAATTGGTATCTGTTCCCAGAACTGGTGGACCAGGGATTGCGGTTCGAGCTGCCCTACCAGGAACGCCTCTACCGAGTGGGCAAACAACTTGGCAACCGGCTGCATGAGAAGCACATTAATTGGTGGGATAAGCAACTGGCCGAGTATTCACCACTACCGAACTGTGACGACTTCCCTGCTCTTTGGGAGAATGCCCTGGCCGACAATTTCGACATCGATATTTCTGACTTCCCCTTCTGGCTGCTGACGTCGCGCTCCATGCAATATTCCTGGGGAAACAACGTGGACATTCAGTTGATTAAGGAAGTAGCAGACAACGTGGCCGG
>CAJWVP010000269.1 GCA_913048145.1 uncultured Rhodospirillaceae bacterium | reverse complement strand
GGGAAGACGCGCGGCGTGTGGTTCACATTGACCACTCTTTTCGTCGGTCGCACGGTAGGAAGCTGCTTGGGCGGGACCGGCGGCGGCACGTTCTCCTCGTCCTCTTCCTCGATGTCGTCGTTCGCCATCATGTCGTCGAGGTCGAAACCGCTCTCCGTCACCTCATGCACACCTGTCGATGCCGCCTGTTTCAGCTTCTCCTTCTCGCGCCGCCGCTTCTCCCTGTCCGCCTCGTCCTTCAACTGCGCCTCCTTGATCTGCACCTCGCGGAACTTGGCGTACATGTCCTCCTCGGCGAGCTTCTTCTCCGAGTCCTTTCGGTCGTCGACTGTAGTTCTTTCTGTTTCATCTAAAGCCATCTGCTTTCTCAGAGCATCGCGATCCATTTCCTGCTTCCGATCTTTTGCTCGTTCCGCGAGCGCTTGTTCCTTCTTCGTGCGTCGGTCGCGCGCGTCCGCTCGCCGCTTGAGCACCTCGGGCTTCGACAGCGACCCTTTCTCTATTACCAGAGCCCCCCACAACCCCGTCGTTTTCTTCGGCAGCGTCAGCGTCAGCGCGTTGTCCTTGACGCGCGCCTTCACGCCGTCATCGTCAATTTCTTGGATCAAGTCAAGCTCGATGAGCCGCGGTGCGTACGAGATCTTCACATAGGTATCAGACGCGTAGACGTCGACGGCTTTCGGGTTGGCGCCCCGCAGCAACACGCGCACGTGGCAGTGCGTGGACGTCTCCTTCCAGCTGTATTCGCCGGCTATCGGCATGGCTGGCTTTTGTGGTGCTTGCTTGGCTGCTCTTGTGCTTTGCTAGCTGGCACTGGCTTTTGGCTTTTTGTGGTGCTTGCTGGCGCTGGCGGCGGCCGGGTCGCCGGACACGTGTAGCAGGGAGAAAGTCACAATGGAGACGGATATTGCCACCAATATGGCGACGCCGAATCGTTTCAATGCATAGAGCAGCATGTCCCGCTTCCTCGGTAGGCACTGGTAAGAGGGTCTGAAAGATACTGCCCCGGCTAAGACATAACCGGGGCCGTATCAATCATCAGTGCGTTACTTCCACTTCGCAGTAAAGAACCGCGGAATTTCGTCTGCGGTCGGAGTGAAGTCGAGGTCGTGGGAGAAGGCATAGTACTTGGCGTAGGTGAACATGGGCAGCCAGCACAGCTCACCGGACAACTTCGACAAGGCCTTCTTGTAGGCGTCCTTGCGAACCTTCGGATCGACGTTGCTGTCGCCGGTCTCGAGCCAACCTTTGATTTCGTCGTCGACGCAATAGTCATCCCGGCCCTGCTTGAAGAAGTGGGATGTGATCGCCGAGACGTCGTTCATGGAATACGATCCCCAGGTCATGTGGTGGAACGGCGCCTTGCCGTCCCAAACGATGCCGCGGAGTGCCTTGTATTGCATGTATTTCAAGCTGGATTTGATCCCGACCTTGGCGAGGTAACCCATGACGGCTTCCGTATATTCGCGCTGACGGTAGGCCATGATCTCAGTGGAGAAGCCGTTTGGATAGCCGGCTTCGGCCAGCAGCTTTTTTGATTTTGCTGGGTCGTAGGCGTATTTTGGCACGTCCTGAGTACAGCCGAACTGGGTCGGGAAGCAGGCTGAGTGGATGACCTGCGATGCGCCGCCAACCAGTTCCTTGGCGATGGCGTTGCGGTCAATGGCATGCGCCACGGCCTGGCGAACCTTCTTATTGTAGAAAGGGTTCTCCTTACCTTTGCCTGAGCGACCGGCCCTATCCATTGTGATATAGCTAATCCTCATGGTCGGCACATTCATCACTTTATTGGTGCCAATGAGTTTGAGTTGCTCGGCCTTGTCTTTCGGCACGTCCCAGATCCAGTCTATTGAGCCAGACAGGAGTTCCGCGATTTGCGCTTCTGGATCGGAGATCGTGCGGAACATGATTTTGCCGATTGAGGGCGAGCCTTTTGGCGAGCCTTTCCAGTAGTCCGCATTCTTTTCCATAGCCACAGATTCGCCCGCGACCACTTTGGTAGTCTTGTATGGACCAGTCCCAATCGGCGCTACGGTTCCATAGTCAGGTTTTCCCTTGGCATTTTTCCTAGCAGTCGCCCAAATATCTTTTGGGAAAATGGCCATGGGTCCGGAAACATACTCAAGCGCTGCTGGGAAGGTCTTCTTAAGATAGACGCGGACTGTATCGGCATCGACCTTTTCGGCCCGGTCGATCCAACTTACGTTGCGCTTTGTCAGCACACCTGAGTCCTTGGCTGACACGTGGTTGTAGGTTTTAACCACGTCGTCCGCACTAAAGCTCGCGCCATTATGGAATTTCACGCCCTTACGGATCTTGAATTCCAGCGTCTTGTCGTCGACCCACTTGTAAGACGTCGCCAGCAAAGGCTTGTATTCGAACGTCTTGGTGTCGCGATAGAGAAGGTTATCCCAGGTGTGACGCTGCATGATCACCATTTCGCGGACGTTGTTGTAGAACGGCAGTGCGACGTCCACCTCGCGGGTAGTCGACCAGTTCAGCGTATCATTCGCCTTGCCGGCCATCGCGTCCTGGGCTCCCAAGGAAACCAGAGCGGCGGTGGCGGCCACTGTCATAATTGAACGTTTCATTCGGAATGTTCCTCCAATTGTTTTCATTTCGAAAATCTTTATGGCTTTCATTTGAACCAATCGAGCGTCCAAGTATAGATGCCCATACCCCATGATCCACCGGAACCATGGCACGTGTCCATGGATTTTCTGTCATTGTTAGAATGTGTCGACCGATGGCCCCATTTGCCTTGAATATTGTATTATACTGTAATATTTTATGTTGCTTTTTAATATTTTAAGTCTGTGATATATTCGGGTCAAGGGTTTGGATCGGGCATGGACGGCAGCCTACACTCAAAACCAACTTTCAGCGGCGGCGGCGAACAAAATAAGGCGGGAACGCTGTTCGTCAGCTCCTTGGAAAAGGGGTTTCGCGTGCTGGAAGCTTTTCGAGAAGCGCCGGGCGATTTGGGCCTCACCGAGATTGCGCTCCGCACGGGCTTGGACAAAAGCGCCGCGCAACGGTTCACCAATACGCTTCATCAGTTGGGGTACCTAGAGAAGGATGCGCGTAGCCGCCGCTATCGGCCCGCGTCGCGCCTGATGGATTTTTCCTACACCTTCCTTCACCAGAACCGGCTGGCAGAGATCGCCGTAGTGCGTCTAATCAACGCGTCTAAAGTCCATGGCACTACGGTAAACCTGTGTGAGATGATTGACACGAACATTATCTACACTGTGCGCATTCCCCACAGCCGGGCCAGCTATCCGGCAACCGTGCCTGGCCGGCGCATGCCTGCCTCAAGTACGTCGGGCGGCATGGCAATCCTCGCGTTCCGCCCCGCAAACGAGGTAGCGTCGATTATCGCCGCCTCGGAACGCCGCGCGATGACACCAAACACGATAACCGACGCGGATGCTATCATGGGTCGCATTGATGAGGCGCGGGACCAGGGCTACGGCTTCGGTGTTGGCCAGGCACTGCCCCAAGAGATCAGTGTCGCTGCGCCGGTCCTGGATAGCCAAGGTTATGCCGTCGCCGCTGTTCAAGTCCCTGTCTATCTGCCGCAATGGAGTGCCGAGGAGGCTCGCGCCAAGATCGCGCCGCTGGTCATGGAGACGGCGCGGTCCATTTCCGGCGTTCTGGCCTCCGAAAGCTGATCCATGGGATTTCGTGTCCTAACGGGTCTGTTCGCCCATGAAACCAATACCTTCAGCCAATTGAACACGACCCTTGAGAACTACCGGGATTTTGTGCTCGCATTCGGCGACGACGTGCCGGATGCGATCGCTGGCTCCATGCTGGAGCCTAATGGGGTCATCCAGGTGGCCGAGGAGGCGGACTGGGACCTTGTGCACACGGTAGCCGGCTGGGCAACGCCTTCAGGGCCGGTAGAGCGAGAGGTCTGGGATGTGGGTGCTGGCGCCATCTTTGAAGCCGCTCAGACCCAAGGCCCCTTTGACGGCATCGTGCTTGCGCTGCACGGGGCCATGACGACGGTGGACCATGCCGACGCGGAAGGCGTGTTGCTGCAGGAATTGCGCGACATCGTCGGTCCCGACATACCAATCGCTATTACCTTGGACCTGCATGCCAACGTGACCCGCCTGATGGCGCGGCACGCCAACATCATCTGTGCGTTCCGCACCTATCCGCACACGGACCAGGTGGCGACTGCAGCGCGCGCGTCGAGGATTCTGGACCGGACGATGAAGGGCGAGGTCGTCCCCCGCGTGCACCTGGCGCGGCGCAACATGCTGGTTGGGTTGGATCACGGTCG
>CAJWVP010000268.1 GCA_913048145.1 uncultured Rhodospirillaceae bacterium | reverse complement strand
CAAGACCTGCTGTTCACGATGATCGCGGATACCTCCGAAGACGCCCGCGACGCCTATGACGCGTTCTACGTTCTAGTTCGGCCCGACCTGTTCATCGCATGGGCCAGCGACACCCTGGAGGCGAAATCAGACGCCATTCTGGCCCGCGCCTTAGGCGGCTAGAGCTGAAATCCATGATGCTTGTCAAACCGGATGCTGCAATGCAACGTCCGACTTTGGATCCTAGAAGTGAGGGAAGATCACGTTATGCATAAGCCGCCGAAGAAATTCTTTGAAACGCTGGCGATCGGCGCGCCGACGCCATATCGGGAAATTCCGACCACGTTGGAACGGATGATCCATTTCTTCCCGCCGCATGTGGAGAAGATGCGCGCTAAGGTGCCGGACATGGTGGCCGAGGTGGATGTGCTCCTCGGTAACCTGGAGGATGCAATTCCGGCAAACGCCAAGGACGCGGCCCGTGCCGGTCTCGTCGAGGTGGCTAAGACTGTCGACTTCGGCGATACAGGATTGTGGACCCGGGTCAATTGCCTAAATTCACCGTGGTTCCTCAACGACGTGACCGAGGTCGTGGCGGCGGCCAGCGACAAACTGGACGTTGTCATGCTGCCGAAGGTGGAAGGGGCGTGGGATATTCATTACCTAGACCAGTTACTTGCGCAACTGGAGGCTAAGCACGAAATTTCGAAACCGATCATGATCCACGCCATCCTGGAGACGGCGCTGGGTGTTGAGAACGTAGCCGCCATCGCCGGCGCCAGCCCGCGCATGCACGGTATGAGCCTTGGGCCCGCCGATCTAGCCGCCTCGCGGGGTATGAAGACGACCCGCGTTGGCGGCGGGCACCCTTACTACGGTGTGTTGGAGGACCCTCGCGAGGACGAGGCCACGCGCGTGCTTTACCAGCAGGACCTATGGCACTATACGGTGGCGCGCATGGTCGACGCCTGCCAAAGCTATGGGATTAAGGCCTTCTACGGCCCGTTCGGCGATTTCACCGACGACGCGGCCTGCGAAGCGCAATTCCGCAACGCCTTCCTCATGGGCTGCGTGGGCGCCTGGACACTGCACCCGAAACAGATCGACATCGCCAAGCGTGTGTTTGTGCCTGACCCGGAAGAAGCGAAGTTTGCCTTCCGCATCCTGGAAGCTATGCCTGACGGCACCGGTGCTGTGATGATCGACGGTAAGATGCAGGACGATGCTACCTGGAAACAGGCCAAGGTCATTGCCGATCTGGCCAGAATGGTCGCTGCCAAAGATCCGGACATGGCCGCGGTATATGGACTATGACGAAAGACATCCTCACCGTTGGCCATTCTGACCCACTGCGAAAGGTTCAACAAGGCGTGCTTCTGTTCGTCGTTGAGCAAATGGAGGAAAAATCACCACTGTCGTCAATCTTCAAATCTTAAGTAACTCGATCACCTTCGCCAGCCAATATGTGTCGCCACATACCGGCCATACAATCCACAAATTCGTGACGGTTCTCACCAAACTATTTTACCCCGCCGCTTGCCCGTTCCGGGCTTTTTCGCTACCACTCTCAACCTTATTCGCCGTTGCAGCCGCGCCAGTCTGCGCGGAATGTTCCGTTGTCCGTCATCAGCCCTGGATTGACACGTAAAGATGGTCTCAAACAACCACGAAAGCGCCCTTTTGCCCGCTGGAATCGCAGATGGCTTACCACCGGATGCGGAAGATGAGGCCGCGGTTTTGGAAGAAGTCATGAAGACCCTGGCGGCCCACGGCTACGATCGTATCAAACCGCCACTGATCGAATTCGAAGAAAGTCTCGTTCGCGGGCTAGGTATGGCGGTCACGCACCAGACCTTCCGGCTGATGGACCCGGTATCGCAGCGCATGATGGGACTGCGGGCGGATATGACGCCGCAGGTCGCCCGAATCGCTGCCTCCCGGCTGTCGCAGGCGCCCAGGCCCCTGCGGTTGAGCTACGCCGGCCAGGTCGTTCGGGTCAAAGGCTCCCAACTCCGCGCCGAACGCCAGTTCACCCAAGTTGGCGCTGAGATTATCGGCTCCGCAAACCCGGCCGCCGATGCGGAAACCATTTGCCTAGCGGCGGAAGCCTTGATCGCGCTCGGAATCGACGGACTGTCCGTCGACCTCGGCATGCCGTCGCTCATTGCCGCCGTGTACGCCAACAGCAATCTGACCGATGAGCAATTTCGTCTGCTACGCGAAGCACTGGACCGCAAGGACACGGCTACTGTGCAAGCGTTGGCAGACGATATCGGGGTAGAAACAGCGGCAACGCTGTTGGCCCTCATGGACGCCACAGGGCCCGTGGAAGCCGCCTTGCAATACCTCTCAAAGATCGATTTTCCCTTAGAAGCGGCCGCCTGCCGCAGCGAATTTGAAGACGTCGTCGCAACCATCATGGCGCGGAATCCAGACCTCTGCCTGACCATCGACACGATAGAGAACCGGGGCTTTGAGTACCACACGGGGATCACCTACACGCTTTTCGCCCGCGGAGTGCGCGGCGAACTGGGCCGTGGTGGCCGTTATCCGGCACCTGTCGCCAATGGTACCGAACCGGCGACGGGTTTCTCCCTATTCATGGATACGGTTCTGCGCGCCCTAGAACGCCAGACGGGGCCGGACCGTCTTTTCGTGCCGCACGGCACAGACCCGGAACGGGCCCGCCAGTGGCGCGCTGAGGGATGGATCGTTGTTGAGGGCCTGGAATTCGCGGATGACGCCGCGGTTGAGGCCCGACGACTTAACTGCAGCCACCTCGCCGCCGCCGGCAGAATTCAAAATCTCAAGCCAAAGGACGGAGAGTAACCATGGCAAACGTAGTGGTCGTCGGTGCCCAATGGGGGGACGAAGGCAAAGGCAAGATCGTCGATTGGCTGTCGGAGCGCGCGGACGCGGTTGTCCGCTTCCAAGGCGGACACAACGCTGGCCATACCCTGGTTATCGACGGCGTCACCTACAAGCTGAGCCTTTTGCCCTCGGGTATCGTTCGGCCAAAAAAGTTGTCGTTCATCGGCAACGGCGTAGTCATCGATCCTTGGGCCCTCATTTCCGAGATAGAGACCGTGCGCGAGCAAGGCGTTGAGATCGGGCCGGATAATCTTCGCATTTCCGAAAGCGCGGTGTTGATCCTGCCGCTTCACCGGAACCTGGACCTGGCTCGGGAAAAGGCCGCCGGTAAGGGCAAGATTGGCACCACAGGCCGCGGCATCGGCCCTGCCTACGAAGACAAGACGGCGCGGCGCGCCATCCGCATCGGCGACCTTTCTGAGATCGAGACCCTTGGCGACAAGATGAACCGGCTCCTTTTTCACCACGATGCGCTCCTCAAGGGCATGGATATGGCGCCCATCGACCGCAACGGCCTAATGGCCGAGCTGGAGGAAATCGCGCCAAAGATCGTCCCCTACACGCGGGCCGTTTGGCAGGAGTTGGACCAGGCGCGGCGGCGCGGTGATCGTATCCTCTATGAAGGCGCGCAGGGCGCCATGCTGGATATCGATCACGGCACCTACCCGTTTGTGACGTCGTCCAATACTGTCTCCGCGCAAGCCGCCGTTGGATCTGGACAGGGTCCGGGCGCCATCGACTATGTCCTCGGGATCTGCAAAGCCTATACAACGCGCGTGGGCGAAGGCCCCTTCCCTACGGAGCAAGAGAACGATATCGGACGTCTTCTGGGAGAACGGGGCCACGAGTTCGGCACGGTCACCGGGCGCGCCCGCCGGTGCGGTTGGTTCGACGCGGTCATGGTCCGCCAGGCGGTGAAGGTCAACGGGATTGACGGGATCGCCCTGACCAAGTTGGACGTCCTCGACGGCATTGAGGAACTGAAGGTTTGCGTCGGCTACAAGATCGATGGCGAGGAAGTCGACCACCTGCCCGCATCCACCGTCCTGCAGTCTCGGGTCGAACCCGTCTACAAGACCGTCGAGGGATGGTCCGACAGCACGCAGGGCGCACGCACGTGGCAGGATCTGCCGGCGAGCGCCGTCAAATATGTCCGCTACATCGAGGAATTGATCGAGGCGCCCGTGTCCCTGTTATCGACCAGTCCCGAGCGCAACGATACGGTCCTTGTCCACGATCCGTTCGCCGATTAAGCGTCGAAATTTGGCATTCTCTCCCCGATTATTCGCTAATTGTATCAAAATTCATTGGGGGGTATAGTCGGGTTGGGCCTTCGTCGATACTCGGTTGACGGAACCATTCCATATGCTCACGGGCGTTACACCCACGGGAGCGAACCATGGCAGAATTGCCTTTGGAAACCGAAGAAACGGCCTCGGATCTACCTGAAGGATTGATCCCGCCAGAA
>CAJWVP010000267.1 GCA_913048145.1 uncultured Rhodospirillaceae bacterium | reverse complement strand
CCAGTTGGTTTCTTTTCGGCCGATGCCGATGGCGTCATTTACTACGCTAACCAAACATTGGCACGATGGCTTGGGCTTCCGCCGGATCGTTTAATTGGAACGCCGTTTGCTGAATACGTGGCCGACGTCGGTGAAGATGGCCAGCTCAGTCTCCGCGACAGCGAGGGACGGCTCTTTGATGCGGCGTTGGAGCAATCCCAACTCGATGGCCCCGACGGCGAGATCGCCTATACCCGTTCCGTTGTCTTCCGAGATATGGTTTGGCTGACCATGCCGACGCCGCCAATGACAGCGGCCCTTGAAGAATCCGTCCAAGCCCGGGCACCCGATTCGCCGGACGTGGGAATTGCAAACGAACGCCTGCACTGGCTGTTCGATGAGGCGCCGGTTGGCATGATCATGCTTGATCTGTCGGGAGAAATCACTGATTGCAATCGCGCTTTTCTCAAGCTTATCGGCCGTCACCGCGATGCGTTGTTGGGTAAGGCCTTTGCCGAACGTGTGTCTAAGGAGGATCGCGGGGACGTTACGGCGGCGCTGTCGAAGATTGTCATGGGAACCGCGCGGGCGACCCACATGGAGGTTCGATTGCCGGGCGTTGGCGCCAACGAATACACGATTTCCCTCTATGCCAGTCCGCTGGGCGACGCGGATGGGGATGTACATGGTGTCGTCCTCTATCTGATAGACGCCACGGAGCAGAAGAATCTGGAAGTCCAATTCGCCCAGTCGCAGAAGATGCAGGCGGTTGGTCAGTTGGCGGGTGGCGTCGCCCACGACTTCAACAACCTGCTGACGGCTATGATTGGGTTTTGCGACTTGCTGCTAACGCGCCATGGTCCCGATGACCCAAGCTTTGCGGACATCCAGCAAATTCGTCAGAACGCCAACCGGGCGACAAACCTGGTCAGGCAGCTCTTAGCCTTTTCGCGCAAACAGACGTTGCAGCCGGTCCGCCTTGAACTGAGCGAGGCGCTCAGTGATCTGTCGAACCTGATCCGGCGCCTGATTGGCGAGACCGTTACCTTGACTATGGAATTGGGACCGGACATCTGGCCCGTGAAGGGGGATCGGAACCAGTTTGACCAGGTCATCATCAATTTGTGTGTGAATGCTCGCGATGCCATGCCAGGCGGCGGCGACATTGCCATCCGCACCCAAAATGTTCATGTGGATGCGCCCATACAGCGGGGACATGATTTAATGCCAGCCAGTGATTATGTGCGCATCGATGTGGTCGACACCGGCACTGGCATCTCGAAGGAGAATATGGAGCGGATTTTTGATCCGTTCTTCACCACGAAGGAAGCAGGGGCGGGCACCGGACTGGGGCTGTCCACTGTCTACGGCATCGTCCACCAGTCGGGTGGCTTCATCTTTGTCGACAGCGCGCCGGGTGAAGGTACGACGTTCACGATCTATCTGCCCAGGTTCGAAGATGAGATAGGCTCGGTGGACGCCACAGTCGACGGTGCCGAGCTACCGCCTGAAACTGCGGCCGTTCTGCCAGCGAACGGGGATCTAACGGGGCAGGGCACGGTGCTATTGGTGGAGGATGAGGACGCGGTTCGCATGTTCGGTTCGCGGGCACTGAAAAACAAAGGCTACTACGTGTTGGAAGCGGCGAACGGCGAGATCGCCCTCGACGTGATCAACGCGACAGAGGAGACGATCGATATTATCGTTTCCGATGTCATCATGCCGGGCATGGATGGTCATACGTTGGTTAACCTCGTGCGCCAGGAAATGCCAGACATGAAGGTGATCCTCATGTCTGGTTATGCGGAGGACATGCTGGAGGAGATCGAGCGCGACCCCAGCCTGCATTTTCTTGGCAAGCCCTTCACTCTGAAAGATCTGGCGGCGAAGGTGAAAGATGTTTTAGAGGGTTAGAGGGCCATTGCATCAACGGATCTTACCCCGACCCGGTCCCAAAAAATTTGGATGACGGCATACTGAACGAATCTTCAGCCTCTAATGGTAGAGATATTAATAACGTGATTGAAACCAGCCCTGAGGCGGACACAGAATGGGCGTCGAGTAGTGCGGTTAAGGACCGTATAATAGAGGAGTTTTCTGAGTGGTTTCCCAAGCGTTACCGCAGTCGCTTCCGCCCTATGGTTATGCTGTCCCGCAGTGTAAATAACGTCGTAACCCTTACCAATTAGCTGAAGTGGAGGCGGCACAGTACACACGCCCATTTCATCGTCAATATCAACAAGTGGAACCACTTTGACGTGAAGATTTGGACGACATAAAAGATCGTAGACTATTTTTAGTAGTGTTAGTGAGGTTTCTAGTTCAACCCGTCGAAGTATGAATTTGCTGGGGCTCGGTGGTTGTCTGGAGTCGATCATCGACGCAGGTAATCGGTGTGGATAAATTATATCGATACCAATATGAATATTCTAAAAATTATATAAACATTACAAGAACATATTACGAAATATTAAATAATATTAAATATTTAAAATTTATATTTTCAAATAAGAACAAAAATGGTACATAGACAACATTGCATTGCTGGAACCCGTACTTAAGAATAAGGAGAGGATCAAATGTCAACGAGCGCATTACGCTTGGTGGAGAAGGATACCGTGGACAGAAGCAAGGCTTTGGATGCCGCCGTCACGCAGATCGAGCGGGCTTTCGGCAAAGGATCGATCATGAAGCTTGGACAACAAGACGTGGTCGAGGCGGATGTCATTTCAACAGGGTCCTTGGGCCTTGATATTGGGCTCGGTATCGGTGGCTTACCGCGTGGCCGTGTCGTGGAGATTTATGGTCCGGAAAGTTCGGGCAAAACGACCTTGGCTTTGCACGTAGTGGCAGAGGCGCAGAAGACCGGTGGCACGTGTGCGTTCGTTGATGCAGAACATGCTTTGGATCCAGTATATGCGAAAAAACTGGGCGTCGATGTTCAGGAACTGCTGATCTCACAACCGGATGCAGGTGAGCAGGCGCTTGAGATCGCGGATACGCTCGTCCGCTCCGGTGCCATTGATGTTTTGGTGATTGATTCCGTCGCTGCGCTGGTGCCGCGCGCCGAGTTGGAAGGTGAGATGGGCGACCATCATGTCGGCCTGCAAGCTCGGTTGATGAGCCAAGCCTTACGCAAGCTAACTTCATCGGTTGCCAAGTCGAATACACTGATCATTTTTATCAACCAGATCCGTATGAAGATTGGGGTCATGTTCGGTAATCCGGAAACCACTTCTGGCGGCAACGCGCTGAAGTTCTATTCCTCCGTCCGAATGGAGATTCGTCGCATTGGCGCCATCAAGGACCGTGACGAAGTGGTAGGCAACCAGACCCGGGTCAAGGTCGTGAAGAACAAGATGGCGCCGCCCTTCAAGATGATCGAATTCGATATTATGTATGGTGAAGGCGTGTCTAAGATGGGCGAACTTCTGGATTTCGGCGTCAAGGCAGGCATTGTTGAGAAATCTGGATCTTGGTTCTCCTATGACAGCCAGCGCATCGGTCAAGGTCGTGAGAACGCCAAGACCTTCCTTCGTGACAATCCAGAGGTGGCCCAGGATATCGAGAATCAAATTCGGGCCAACGCCGGGTTGTTGTCTGAAGAGATGATGGCCGGTCCTGGTGAGATGGTCTCCGACGTGGATGAGGCCGATACCGAGACTTCCGGCGACGAGGCAGCTGCTGAGTAAACAAACTACGATCCTGGCGGTCGGGACGAGAGTATGTCGCCTAGCCTCTTTTCAAACACTTGAGCAGGGTGCTCATCCTAGTTCTGTGCGCGTTGTTATCAACATATCAATATCTATGCCCGAACGACGCGGCTCGACATTCCCTATTGGGACTTGAGCTGCGTTTAGTTCTTCCGGTTCAAATTCACCCCCTTAGAAGCCACGCGGTCTGCTGGAAATCTAACGTTGCCTGTCTGGACACTCTCTAGCCAAAACGGTAAAACCGTTCGGCTCGGCCCCGAGTGCTTGCCGCGGGCGGAAGCACTTGAGTTTGTTTGTGTTTTTGACAGTTAAGGATGCCGGCCATGCAGACGGTCAATGATATTCGGAAGGCTTTCCTGGATTACTTCGCCGCTAACGAGCATGAGGTGGTGGCCTCGTCGCCATTGGTGCCGATGAACGACCCGACGCTGATGTTTACGAACGCCGGCATGGTGCAGTTCAAGAACATTTTCACTGGCCTGGAATCTCGGGATTATCGGCGTGCCGTCACTTCACAGAAATGTGTTCGGGCCGGCGGCAAGCACAACGATCTGGAGAACGTTGGGTACACGGCGCGTCACCACACGTTTTTCGAGATGCTCGGTAATTTCTCCTTCGGCGATTATTTT
>CAJWVP010000266.1 GCA_913048145.1 uncultured Rhodospirillaceae bacterium | reverse complement strand
ATAGCAGCCAGCGATCTCGAAGAAGGTGCCAGCACCCGCCTCCAGTTTCTGATCATCCCATGTAAGGTGCGCTGCCGTGGCGTCCAGACCGGTTGGCAACAAAGGTACGATCGCGGGATAATCACCACCGAAAGTCCCGTCTTCGTCTTCGCCACCCAGCAACCCAGCGCGGTAGATTTCCGCCACCAGTTCGTTTTTCCTCAGCCCCGGCCGCATATATTCAAAAATGGCCGTGTGCATGTTCTCGACGATGCGCGCGGCACGCCGCATGAACGCGATCTCCGTCTCTGATTTCACGGCCCGGCACCAATTAATCAAAAGCGAAGCATCTCGCAGCGTGCCAGCATGGTCTTCAGACAACATCTGATGAGCACGGGCGGAATAGTAATAATTTTCCATTTCGACGCCGAGGCACGCCTTCGCCCAACCACGATCGACGATGAGTTTTGCCAAATGGCTCATGGCATGGCGTTCGCTGGACATGACATAGTCGTCCGTATAGGGAACGATGTCATCCTCCGCCATGTAACATTTCCGAAGGGCGCCGCGCGCATCCATGGCACGCCCCCAGAACACGGGATCGCCATGGGGACCGATCAAAACCCCCTGATGAACGTAGAACGACCAACCGTCATACCCCGTCAACCAGGCCATATTGGACGGGTCACAGGTGAACAGAACCTCAATCCCAGCCGCGACCATAGCCGTGCGCACCTTTGTCAAACGGTCGGCATATTCATCTCGGGTAAACGGTAGCGGTACATTGGGCATCGGCAAACACTTCCGATAAGGAGAACGAACCAGTCTAACCCGGCAAAAATTCAGAGCCCTGGCTCACAGGATGAATATCGTTCAGCAAGATATAGTCCGTCCAGGCGCGCGACGCGCTAAAGTAAAAAGGCCGCTACGATCTGGGCGCGGCCTTTGCTATTTGAAAACCAGAGTTCGTGCAAACGAGCCGAAAGTTCAGGCCCACAGGCTCACTTCGCGTTGTCGGTGAGAAACTTGATAACCGCCTTGCGGTTATCTGGCTTCTTCAATCTGAAGGCCATCTTCGACCGCTTCCCTCCGCGGGCCTTAATGAACTGTTTTGGATCGGCGATGTATTCATCAAGAAGCGCGGCGTCCCACGTCCACGCGTTTGCGGCGCAAGCCTTCTTGTAGTCCTTGCCATACTTGAACTTGATGGCGGCGCCGCATTTCCGACCCATAATGCCCTGAAGGGACGGTCCTGACTTGTTCCTGGCTTTGTTATAATTGTGGCAAGCCTTACATTTCTTCCAAACCTTGGCGCCGTCTATAGCCTGGGCCGGGGTAACAGTGATGCCGACCAGGGCGACAGCCATGAAAATCCATTTGAACATTGAAATACTCCTATCTCTCTGCGAGGCCACGCGGTGGTTTGCTGTTAAGGACCGAATAGAACCATTTCTCTCCTAAGCGGATCACAACCTAGATCGAGCGCGGAACATTGGTTACCTTACCGGGCCATTTAAACCATTTCCGGCAATTCCGAGTCCTCTTTGAATAATTGGCCTCTATCCATACATATGCGTGAAATCGCGGAAATGCCAGTGTGGACAAAACTGGTCCAACATGGAGTTTTGTTGTTAGATGGTGGGGAAATTTCCGATCTCTAATCTTTACGCCACGCCAGGAATGGCCGATATAAAGGCTAACTGAATATTATTGCGCGGATCCTTTCGCGCCGTAGCGTTTGAGGAGGAAGACATGGGTGGATGGCAAGGAAAAATTCTAAGGGTCAACCTGACTGAGGGCACGGTGATTCCTGAGAAGCTGAATCAAGAATGGGCGGAACAGTACCTCGGCCAACGCGGTCTAGCCTCCAAATATCTCTATGAGGAAATGGACCCCTCGGTCGATCCCCTATCACCAGAAAATAAGATGATCATTGGCACGGGCCCCCTTACCGGTACCATGGCTTCCACAGGTGGACGCTGGTCGGTTACAACCAAAGGTGCACTGACGAACGCCATCGCCAGCTCCAACTCGGGTGGCTACTTCGGCGGCGAGTTGAAGATGGCAGGCTGGGACCTAATCATTTTTGAAGGCAAGTCGCCAAAACCCGTTTATCTGCTGATCCGCGATGACGACGTCCAATTGCTGGATGCCAAAGAGTATTGGGGACAGACGGTCTGGGTGACGGAAGACGCCATCCGCGCAAAGCACCAAGATCCGCTTATCCGAGTTGCCTCGATCGGTCGGGCCGGCGAGAACTTAATTCGCTTTGCATGCATCATGAACGACAAAGACCGAGCCGCCGGACGTTCTGGCGTTGGCGCGGTGATGGGTTCAAAGAACTTAAAAGCCATCGCCGTACGCGGCACGGCGGGCGTCGCTGTGCATGATCCGGCTCGTTTCCTTAAGATCGTCCAAGAAATGCGCGAGAAGCTCGACACCCATGCAGCCCGCAACCGCTTGGCCCGCGTCGGCACCCACGCCATGATGGACAATACGAACGCTTACGGCTCACTGCCAACCCGCAACAGCCGCGATGTCCAATTCGATGGCCACGATGCGGTTAAGGTGAAGACTGCCCACACCCCGCGCCGCAACGACGGCAACCCAAACTTGATTTCTACTAAGGCCTGCTTTGCTTGCTCAATCGGTTGCGGCCGGATCGCGAAGATCGATCCGGACCATTACTCGGTCGCTTCAGAAGAAGCTAAGATAAAGTACGGCAACGCCATTGGCGGCTTGGAATACGAGAGCATCTTCGCACTCGCCCCCATGGTTGGATGCAACGACTTAGACGCAGCAACCTACGCCAACGCGCTCTGTAACGAAGACGGCATGGACCCGATCTCGCTGGGCGGCTCCATCTCAGCAGCCATGGAATTGTTCGAAGTGGGCGCTATCACCACTGAAGACACGGGAGGTCTGGAGCTCAAATTCGGCAACGCCGAAGCCATGACCAAGGTGACAGAGATGATCATCGCCGGCGAAGGCATCGGTGCCGACATCGGTCTGGGCGCGCAACGGCTCTGTGAAAAATACGGTCACCCGGAATTTGCTATAGTCGTGAAGGGGCAAGAAATTCCAGGCTACGACACCCGCGCCATGCAAGGCATGGGGCTCGCCTATGCAACATCTAGCCGAGGGGCCTGTCACATGCGCGCCGCACCGTTCGTGGATGATTTCACCCACGTACGCACTGACGGCAAGGCGGAGATCGTGAAGAACACCCAGGACGTCAATGCCGCGAAGGACAACACCGGCCTTTGCGCCTTCTCTGGAAACGCTTGGGACATGAACGACTACGCCGCTCAAATCGACGCCGCCTGCGGTGGTGGCTGGGACGAAGCACGCATGCTGGAAGTTGGCGAACGAACCTATACGCTGGAACGTCAATTCAACCTTCGTGCGGGATTAACAAAAGAGGACGACACTCTCCCCGATCGCTTCCTTAAGGAAGCAGCCAAGTCGGGCGTCGCGAAGGGAAGGGTTACGGAACTGGATAAGATGCTGCCTGAATATTACGAGCTTCGCGGTTGGACCAAGGACGGCGTGCCCACCAACGAGACCCTGGACCGGGTCGGCATCTAATGAAAGTCCGCGTGAAGCTCCTGTCGCCAGCGGGTGACATGCCGAAGAGCTTTGACCCCTTTGGCGAAGCGGAGATGGATTTAGCCGCCGGCACAACTTTAGCCGACATCATGGGCCGAATCGACCTTCCAAAGGAAGAATCCTACACCTCCTTAGTCGACGGTCAGCCAGTAGTGCCGGAAGATCGCGCCGGTCATGCCCTGCACGACGGAGATGAGATCACCTTGCTGCCCGCTATCCAGGGGGGCTAAAGCCCCTAGCTCCCTACAAACTCCCGATAGAGTTTGGCGAGGTCGTCCACCGCCACCTGCATAAACTGTTCTCCATGCTCGGCTTTCGCCAAGGTAGGGTTCGAGCCGATTCGCCCATCTGGGAAGCTACGCCGGTAATCGGCGGCGTCGTAGATATCGCCATCGGGGGCCGTCCCCGGCTCCATCGGCGCGTTCCGCACGCGGGCCGCTGTTTCCGGGAACAGGGCGTAGGTGACCGCGACCTCGGACGCCGTCGCGTGGCTGCCTTCCGCGTCGCCATAGAGCTCCTCGGCAAGTTTCCCAACACCGGGCATCATGAACCAGTTGTGCAGGGCGCACTTTACTGGCGCACGGTTTGAGGCTCCCCCAAGACTGCTATCCGCGTAGACCTCGGAAAAAGCCGCCGTCACAGTGGCGATGTTGCCGCCATGACCATTGACGAAAAAGAACCGCTCAAACCCATGAACGGTCAAGGAGTCGACCATATCCTTAATCACTAGCAATAGGG
>CAJWVP010000265.1 GCA_913048145.1 uncultured Rhodospirillaceae bacterium | reverse complement strand
CAAGATGTTCTTGGCGGGGCCTCCGCTGGTGAAAGCGGCAACCGGCGAAGACGCGACGGATGAAGAGCTTGGCGGTGCTGAGCTGCACACGGAAGTGGTGGGTTCGGCAGAATATCTTGCCGAGGATGATAGCGACGGTATTCGAATCGCACGAAGTGTGATGGAGGGGATGCCGTGGAACGAGCAGTTGCCGATTCAAAAAGAGCGCAACTACGAAGAGCCTCATTACTCGGTAGATGAGCTTCTTGGCGTTGTTCCCGCTGACTCCAAAACGCCTTACGATGTTCGAGAAATTATTGCGCGGATATCTGATGGCAGTGAATTTCTGGGTTTTAAGGAACCATGGGATAGACAAACCGTATGCGGTCAGATCTCAATTTGGGGTCATCGATGCGGTGTTATCGGAAACAATGGCCCGATTACGCCAGAAGGCGCAGCCAAAGCCGCTCAGTTCATTCAGTTGATGGATCAGAGCAATACGCCGATTGTTTTCCTACAAAACACCACCGGTTTTATGGTGGGTACAAAAGCAGAGCAAGGGGGCATTGCGAAAGATGGTGCCAAATTGGTTCAAGCTGTTGCATCGGCAAATGTGCCCAAATTAACTGTTATTATCGGTGGTAGTTTTGGCGCTGGGAATTATGCCATGAGTGGCCGCGCCTACCAACCGCGATTCCTTTGGATGTGGCCGAATGCTCGGATTTCTGTCATGGGCGGCGAACAGGCGGCCTCCGTCTTGGCGACCGTTAAACGCGACAACATTGAGGCCAAGGGAAGCGATTGGCCCGCGGACAAGGAGGTAGCTTTCAAGCAACCTGTCCTCGACCAGTACGAACACCAAGGTCATCCCTATTATGCTTCCGCTCGGCTATGGGATGACGGGATCATCGATCCCAAGGATACAAGGATGGTCCTTGGCCTCGGTATATCCGCAGCACTCAATGCTCCCATCGAAGACACCAAATTTGGCCTTTTCCGGATGTAGAGAACCACCATGCTGAATAACGATATCCGAGCTACGGGTGAGGATAAGGAGGAGATCGCTACCTTCTTGGAAAAGCGCACACCCACCCAGATCGAGGACTGATCATGTTTCGGAAACTTCTGATCGCCAATCGCGGAGAAATAGCCTGCCGGGTCATCCGAACTGCCAGGGATATGGGAGTAGCCACCGTCGCGGTCTATTCGGACGTCGATGCGGATGCGCCGCACGTGGCTCTGGCGGATGAGGCCGTGGCCATCGGCCCGGCGCCTGCACATGAGAGCTATTTGGTTGCCGATCACATCCTTAATGCCGCAAAACAAACCGACGCTGAAGCCATTCACCCCGGTTACGGGTTTCTGTCGGAAAATGCTGACTTCGCAGACGCCGTCCGGTCCGCCGGTCTGATCTTTGTCGGACCACCGGCCCAAGCCATCCGAGACATGGGCAGCAAAGACAATGCAAAAGCGATCATGGAGAACGCCGGGGTACCGGTGATACCTGGTTACTATGGCAGCAATCAGACCGAAGCGACATTGCGCAAAGCCGCCGATGACATCGGGTATCCGGTCCTCTTGAAGGCGGTCATGGGCGGAGGGGGCAAGGGCATTCGGGCCGTCGACAGTCCAGATGACTTTTCTGACGCCTTGTCTTCGGCTATCCGTGAGTCGAAAGCCGCTTTCGGCGACGGGCGCATGCTGTTGGAGAAACTGATACAACAACCCCGTCACGTGGAAGTTCAAGTCTTCGCCGATAATCACGGCAACGCCGTGCATCTATTCGAACGCGACTGCTCGCTTCAGCGTCGCCATCAAAAAGTGATCGAAGAAGCGCCAGCACCCGGAATGAGCGATGCGTTACGCGCCCGCATGGGCGACGCCGCCGTAGCCGCGACCAAGGCCGTGGCCTATGAGAACGCAGGCACCATCGAGTTCCTGCTGGATGCGGACGAGGATTTTTACTTCATGGAGATGAATACGCGCCTGCAGGTGGAGCATCCAGTGACGGAACTGATCACCGGTCAGGACCTCGTGGCTTGGCAGTTGCGTATCGCCGCGGGTGAAGCGTTGCCGTTGAACCAAGAGGCGCTGTCCATCAAGGGTCATGCCATGGAAGCGCGTCTGTACGCCGAGGACCCAGTAAAGGGCTTCCTGCCGGCACCCGGTCCGTTGCGCCACTTGGTGTTTCCTTCCGAATCACGCCTGGTGCGCATCGACACAGGGGTCGTCGAAGGCCAGGAGGTCACCGCCGACTATGATCCCATGATCGCCAAGGTGATTACCTGGGGCGAGGATCGAGAAGCGGCCCGGCGTAACCTCATCGGTGCCCTTGGCGACACAGAGGTGGCGGGCACCGCCGTGAACCGGGATTTCCTCATCGCATTGGCGGACCTTCCAGAATTCGTGGACGGAAAACCACATACGAATCTCATCGATCGTCTCCCTGACGACTTCACCAACCTCGCGACACCACTCAGTACCGCGGCCTTGAGCTTGGCTGGTCTTCACGTGATGGCGACACGGCAGGCGGATGCCCAATCTCGGATCCGCCGTTTCGGTGATCCGGCCAGCCCTTGGCACCGCACGGACGGATGGCACCTGAATGACGGGTCTCACCAAGATATCCGGATGCAGGACGATGAGAAGGAGCGATCCCTGCACGTCCACGAAGATGACAATGGTTGGCATTTCAGCGACGGGGAAGTCCATTGGCTTGTGAGCCAGGCCAAGCGCGACGGCAACCGCTGGACCGCAGACGTGGACGGCGTTCGTGTGAGCGGAAGTGCGGTGGAGGCGGTTACCGGACAGCTCAATATATTCCAGGGTACCCAAGCCTGGCGGCTCACCCTTGTTAATGCCTTATCCGTTAACGAGGATACCGATGGCGGATCACCGGCGTTCATGGCCCCCATGCCCGGCAAGATCGTCGCCGTTAACGTGACTGACGGCGCCTCCGTCAGAGCCGGTGACGTTCTGGTGGTCCTCGAGGCCATGAAAATGGAACACGCCATCAAGGCGCCGGTGGACGGCACTGTGTCGGCGGTCCATTATGGTGTCGGCGATCAGGTCGACGAAGGGGTCGACCTGATCGATTTCGAGGGGATGTAGAACTACCGTGAAATTACCGAGCAAGGTCAAGATCGTCGAAATGGGGCCACGTGACGGCCTTCAGAACGAAGCGGAAATCGTTACGGCACCCATTAAGATTACGTTGGTCGACAAACTAACCAACAACGGGTTTAGGTTCATTGAGGCCGGCAGCTTCGTATCGCCAAAATGGATTCCGCAGATGGCGGATTCTAGCGACGTTATGGCGGGGATCCGCCGCAAGGCCGGGGTCGTCTATTCCGTACTCGTACCAAACATGAAGGGTTTTGAAGGGGCGTTGGCAGCGAACGCCAGCGAAATTGCTATCTTTGGTGCTGCCTCGGAGGCATTCTCGAAGAAGAACATTAACTGTTCTATCGAAGAGAGCTTGGCGCGTTTCGAGCCTGTTTGTGAAGCGGCGATGTCCCATGGCATTCCAGTGCGCGGATATGTTTCAACGGTTCTTGATTGTCCATATCAAGGACCAGTTCCGGCGTCAGAAACCGCACGAGTGTCGAAATTGCTCTACGACATGGGATGCCATGAGGTGTCGCTGGGCGATACCATCGGTCGTGGCACACCCCGGCGCGCCCAGGAAATGATCGAAGCGGTCGCCGCGCACCTCCCCATCGAGCGCATTGCGCTCCATTTCCACGATACCTATGGCCAGGCGCTGGCCAATATCCTGGCCTGTATGGAGTTGGGCATTGCAGTTATCGATTCTTCCGTGGCCGGCCTTGGTGGTTGCCCCTATGCGAATGGAGCATCCGGCAACGTGGCGACGGAGGACGTCCTTTATATGCTACGTGGCCTTGACATTGAAACGGGAATCGATTTCGAAGGCGTTATCGACACCGCCAACTACATCGCGAGAGAATTAGGCAAGCCACCAGAATCGAGAGTGGCGCGCGCACTAACCGATTGGAAAGCAGCGTGACGGTCCATCTCATCAAGCTCTGCGTCGGCATCGAGGACGTAGATCATCTGGTTCGTGTTCATCGCGCCCGGATTGATGCGGCACGTGCCAACGGCGAGCCCGAGGTCCTGCGTCACGTTACCCGGAACACACCTCGGCGCGCCGCCGAGGTTCTTAACGGCGGTTCGCTCTATTGGGTGATCAAACGAATCATCGCCGTGCGTCAACCGATTATTGGCCTGGAGAGCGTCGAACGGAAGGATGGCCGGCCCGCCTGCGCCATTCTCTTGTCCAATCAATATATTCGTACTATGCCCCGCCGATCCCGTGCGTTTCAGGGGTGGCGTTATTTCCCCACGGAAGA
>CAJWVP010000264.1 GCA_913048145.1 uncultured Rhodospirillaceae bacterium | reverse complement strand
ATGTCTTCGCGAAGAGACCCTATTGCGTGCGGCGCTTGTTCATCTTCCTGATGACATACTTCTGGAAATGTTCGTTCCCTTCATAGCCCTTCGCCTTAACCCATTCGAACATCGCCTTGAACGTTAGTCCGCCGAAGGCGCCAGGCATGCTCGCCACCTTGATTTCATGGCCAGGTTTGCCCGAAGACAGGTTCGCAAATTCGGGAATGAATACAATCGTCGGCGTGAAAACCACGCCCCAACGTTTTGCTAGTGCCTTCTCCGGCATCACCTTACCGTCAAAGTCAGTCACATTACGGCTACCCCAAAGGTTCATCTGCACCACATCGAAATTCTTTCGCACGTAGTCATTGATGGACTTCTGAGCCAGGACCTCGGTCTGCATCTTCGTGCAATATATGCAGCCCACCTGCTCGAAAATGATGGCCAAACGTTTTCCAGCCTCATCTGCTTCCTGTAGATCGTCTTTCAGATCAAGGAACGAATCCTTGAACCATTTGTGGTGATAGAGCCCATCATCGGATCGGGTCGGCTTGATCAAACCCTCAGCCATGGCAGGGCCGCCTAAGCCGGTCACAACACAAGCCAGCCAGGCGGTCGCGAGAAACCTAACAATTTTGATGTTCACCCTAACCTCCTTGTTCAACTTCTGACACGCTCAAGCTATCATCATATGCAATTTATATAAATTACCGAGCCTACATATCATGGGCCATCCATCAGCATGATGAGGCCGTCGTCCCGACCTGCTTTTCGGTCCCACCGTAGCAGTTGCACTGGCCTTACTAATGGATCACCCGCCAATGGGAAGGTCTCCTGGAGAGGATCCTTGGCCCATTCCGCGCATGAGAGCGCGATGCACTCGTGACGGTCGCTTTGGATAGTCTTCATGACCCGGGAACGCTAGTCGTATTGATAAAGTCGTCGCGCTGCAGCGCCACCCGCGGTTCGTCAATGTTGCCCAAAACATCGACTAGCAGGACCAGTTCCAAATCCACTAGTATGGCACGGGCTGGCACCCAGGCAAAAAGCCTCCCTGGCTGCCGAAATAAAGAAATTTGTTCTCTCATGTCCCATGGTTGATGATGAAACATTCATTGCCCCCCATAACAATCGGAAGCACCCATGAGTTTCGACAACGTGAAAGCCCTTCTTTTCGACACCTTCGGCACTGTCGCCGATTGGCGCGGCTCCGTCACCCGCAAGGGAGAACAATTGGCCCGGGAAAAATCCCTTGCCGAAATCGATTGGGACGCCTTTGCGCGGGCCTGGCGGGCCGGTTACAAACCAGGCATGGCGCGTGTCCAGTCCGGCGAACGGCCGTGGACGGCCATCGATGTGATCCACCGTGAACGCTTGGACGAGATTCTCACCGACTTCGGCCTGGACCACGTCGTTGGTGAAGGCGACCGCCAGGCCATGAACCTCTGGTGGCACCAGTTAGACCCCTGGCCCGATTGCGTGCCAGGCCTCACGCGATTGAAGCGGCGCTATCTTCTGGGAACGCTGTCGAACGGCTCAATCATCGGTTTGGCGGGCATGGGAAAGCGCGCGGGCCTACCCTGGGATTTCATTTTCTCTTCCGACTTGTTCAAGGCCTACAAGCGCGACGCGGCAGTATACTTAGGTGCCATCGATCTTTTGAACCTGGACCCAGGCGAGACGATGATGGTGGCTGCCCATAACGACGACCTGGCTGCCGCACGTTCGCACGGCATGCGCACGGCTTACATTGGGAGGCCCTACGAATACGGGTCTGATCAGACAAATGATTTCGAACCAGAGGAGGACTGGGACGTCATCGGCCATTCCATGGAGGATTTGGCCCAGGCCATGGGGACGTAACGCACGGGGTATGCTACAGCAATCCCCTTTGTAATTGTCAAAGGCTTCATCCTCGGCGATCTGACATTCCACGTAGGGAAGCTCCTTTCGCAGGCTGCGCCGTCTACGCAGTTTCTTTCAAGCGCCTTGGCGGAAGTCGGTGCACTGAAACCTTCTTTTCCATCAAGACCTCAAGAAAATCTTCAAGAACACGGGCCAGGGTAGAAACCGATTAGGGCCAGTTATCGGTCAAAACCCGGCTGGCCAGGGGTATGTTGCGATGAAAGAAGGCGACGAGGTCTGGGTCCGCGAGGACCAACTCCCCCATCCCATACAGGTATTGCTCATAAACGGCCGGAACCTGATCGTTGGCGGCGCGGTGGACAAATGGTATCGGCAGATTCTCTTGTTCCTCTCTGTCCTCCGATTGAACCCAACGCAACCAAAGCGCGTGAGGAACATTGCCGTAAAGACCTTAGGCTTTCGTTCATAGTTTGGCCTTAGAATTTCTTGCGGTTACGCAGGGGGACCAAAATCATGAAGAACTTTCTCGCGCTCACCTTGATCATACTGGCTACGCCGGTCCAGGCCGACAATGTACCCGCCTGGTTCGCCGCCCTCGACCGTGACGGCAACGGTGCCATTGTGCCCGATGAACTGCACAATGCACGCTACCAGCGCTTTGCCCGCATGGACGCCGACGGAGATCAGCAATTGAGCCCCCTCGAACTCCGCAACGACCGGGACTGGCTCGGGCGCTTTGCCTGGTTCGACGGCGACAATAACGGCCGCATTTCCATCGATGAATACGAGGTCAAGGGCATGGCGCGTTTCGCCATGCTGGACACCAATGGCGACGGCCGCATCACCCTTGCCGAGTTGCGCGCCATCACAAAGGCCGGGAAGCCCGCCACGGCGCGCACCACCGGTTGATCCCGACACTGTAAATTCCTGAAACCGTACATTGCGTCGGTTCCGGCAACCTACTAAGAACGCCTGATGATAATATGTAGCTACAACATTCAGTACGGCACCGGTAAAGACGGGAATATCGACCTGGCGCGGATCGCCAGCGAAATCGAAGATTGCGACATCATCGCACTCCAGGAAGTCGAACGTTATTTCTCTTCAACCGGCCTGACGGATCAGGCGGCCGCGATCGGCGATCTGTTTCCGAAGCATTTCTGGGTCTATGGCGGCGGCGTCAACCTGGACGCCAGCCTGATCGCAGATGACGGTACGGTGACCAATAGACGGCGCCAGTTCGGCAATATGTTACTGTCCAAGTGGCCGATCCAATCTAGCCGCAATCATTTATTGCCAAAATTCGGCATGGTCGACCAGCTGGCCTTGCAGCGCTCCGCCTTAGAAGGCGTCATCGACACGCCTGACATGGGCGCGGTTCGCGTCTATTCGGTACACTTGGCCCATGCAGCGGCGGCGGAACGCCAGGTCCAAATCGGTACCCTAAACCGCATTCTTCGCGAAACACCCAGCCAAGGCGGTGTGGTCACGGGCCGCAAGGCGTCCAGCCACTGGACCGCCGACGGCCCCCTGGTGGACATGCCCCCGGACGCCATGTTCCTTGGCGATTTTAATCTGACGCCCATGGACCCGGAGTATGAGCTCTTGGCCGGCTCCCTGGATCCCAGGTACGGCCGCATCAGCCGCCTGGATGGATTGGTCGACGTCTGGCATGCCGTCGGCAACGACCCGTCCGGCGGCCTAACGTGCGGCAGCGACAACGGCATGGTCCGCATCGATTACGCGTTCATGACCTCGGACCTGGTCGACCGAGTGTCGCGCATGTGGGTGGACGAAGCCGCCCAGGGTTCCGACCACCAACCTATCTTCGTCGAATTCTAATGCCTCTCCAAAAAACACCGCGCACGTTCCCGGCCGCACCCGGCGAAATCCTTGAAGTGACCGAGATGGGGAATATCTAGCGGCGTGACGTCGCCATCATCTGGTCGGCCGTGGACATGACCTTCGAATTCATCGAGTAAGCTTTCTCGGCGCGGATCAACGCGGCGATCTCTTCGATGGCGTTCACGTTCGAGGCCTCGACAAACCCCTGCATGACCGAGCCAGCGCCGTTTAAGCTGGGCGCAGACACGGCCGCAGCGCCGGACGCTTCGGTGGCCAGGAACAGGTTGTCACCGGTCGCCTTCAGTCCGCCGGGATTGGCGAACAGGGCCATCTGAATCTGACCCACATTGACCGGTGCACTGGTCCCCGCAATCTTCGCCTGGACGTTACCGTCGGCGCTGATGCTTACCTCGGTGGTGTTTGGCGGAATCACGATGCCAGGCTGCACCGGAAACCCGTCATGGGTGACGAGCGTACCGGTTTCATTCTGTTGAAAGGCGCCGTCGCGTGTGTAGCCGATTTCACCGTTCGGCAGTTGCACCTGGAAAAACCCGTCACCCTGGATGGCCAGGTCGAACGAGCCGCCCGTCTGTTTGTGGACACCCGGTTCGTTAACCCGGTAAACAGCGGCCAGCTTCACCCCCATGCCAGAGTTGA
>CAJWVP010000263.1 GCA_913048145.1 uncultured Rhodospirillaceae bacterium | reverse complement strand
CGGATCGATGGTATCGGTTTGTGCTGCCCACTCCAAGGCGATGGCCTCAGCCAAGGCTGCCGTTGGCAGGCTCAAGACCGCGCCGGAGGGCGTCCGAACGGATCGTCCGTCCAACGCCACTTGAAAAGCGCCTTCAATAAGAATGGTCGTCACTTCCTTATAGAAGCGTCGGGCTGTTTGATATGTCATCGACGGGCCTTAATTGTCATACAGACGCTTGATATCCTTGTAGGTGCCCTCCACCGGGTTCGCCAGAGTGGCCTTCTTCTTATTGATTGGCGCTGCACCACCAGATGAACTGGAGGAAACCGACGCCTTATGCGACTTAAAGCCCCATTCAGCGTTGGTGAAGTTGACGCCCTCTATGGAAACCCTTGGGTTCTGGGGGATGGAGAGTTTTAGATCACCGTCGATCTTCAACTCGCGTTCTTTTAATTCCGTGGTCTTTTCGGCGATTGGGACCGTGTATGGGTTCAAATCCAAGCTCATCATATGGACGACATTAACTACTCCGACGGCAATCGGCAGAACGCCAGCCCTGAGCAAGATTTTGACCCATTCGGTCATATATTATTTATCCATGAGCTTTTGTAGGAGATCCGGCAGCTCTGCATAGGTGCGCACGACTGTGCGCGCCCCGGACCTCTCCAATTCTTGAATTTCATGGTAACCCCAAGCGACACCAATGCCTAATACGCCCGCATTTACAGCCATCTCCATGTCATAGGTGGTGTCGCCTATCATGACGGTCCCTTCCGGGGACGCACCGGTCTCTTCCATTGCCTTGAACAGCATCGCAGGATTGGGTTTGCCAGGCGCCCGATCGGCCGTCTGTAGGGTTGTAAACCGCTCCAAAAGGTTATGTTGCTCCAGCGTGTCGACTAGGCCACGGTGGGACTTTCCTGTGGCAACACCCAACGTCCAACTGTTGTCCGATAGCGCGTCAAGAACCTCGACACAACCGTCATAGGGCGGCTCATTAAGGCCTGCGGTTTGGCGCATATTTTGCCAAGCTGCAATGTAGCCGTCTCGGAGCCGTTCAAGAACCGGTTCGGACGTACCGGGACGTAACAAAGCAATGGCCTCCTTCAACGGTAGGCCAACAATACGGCGAATGGAGGAATCTTTGGGCGATATCAGTTCTTGGCTGTCGAAGGCCGCGCGCATACAGGCAATAATAGAATGTTGGGAATCAACCAACGTACCGTCGCAGTCGAACACAGCGAGGCGCAATTGCTCTAACATGTCGGATTCTCTCCCCATGAATACCGGATACCGACTTATACTAATAATGGAAAACAACAAAAAAACGGATCGATTATGCTTGAGGCGAAAATTTACGTGTGTTTATCGCGCGCCATCATTATCAAGATCGACATATTGTCACTGTGATCACGCTAGCTCTTCAGTAAATCCAGGCCATCGGCGTTCGATAATCCTGAGGTAAGCATAATGACGTGGTTGCTGACCGATCAAAACGCTGCATTGGCATCTTCGGGGCATTGGAGAGCATCAACATTAAAGCCCGTTTTCTACCTAATAAGCCGGATCAATTCCAAGAATTTTTCGCGATCTCCAACTAAATCAACCGCTTCGTTAGAAGCTCCCAGTCATGCTATTAACCGTTTCAGATTTAAGTCGTCTATATCAAGAAAGCCTGCCAGTTCCTCTTGTTCCTGGAAGCCCAGAAATTTAAAGTTCTCACACATGCCACTTGGTAGCGGACATTCGATAAGTATGGGCCGACCCGACAGGCTTACCAATTGAATTGCCCGCGCGTGCAGTTGCATAGTCTTGATCTTTGGAAACCCGTCTGGGAAAGCAGCGCTACCGCCATACTTGCCATCACCGATGATGGGTGTTTTCAGCGCTAACGCCGCATGCGCCCGAAGTTGATGGGTGCGACCGGTCAACGGCTCCATGGCCAGCCAAGCGGCGCGCCGGCTGGCCCGATCGACGACACGGAACAGGGTTCGGGCTGATTTCCCATCTTCGGAAGCGACCATCTTCTCACCCTGGCGACCGCCATGCTTGTCTAGGGCCAGATCGATGACCCCCGCGTCGATGGGCGGCGCGCCGGCCACGACTGCCCAATAGAGTTTGCGGGTTTCTCGCCGCTGAAAGGCCGCCGTCAACCATTGTGCTGCCTTCCGCGAACGGCCAAGTAACAAAACGCCACTGGTGTCACGGTCCAACCGATGGACTAAGCGGGGTCTGTCCTTCGCGCCCAATTTTAATCCGTCCAAGGCACCGTCAATGTGAAGGTTCGTCTTGCTGCCACCTTGAACCGAAAGTCCCGACGGCTTATCGATTGCCAATATTTCATCATCTTGATATAGCACGCGATTCCGTAACTCCAGGGCCAAATGGCGCATCGCTTCGTGGACTTGGGGTTTGGCCTTTGGTGGTGGTGCAGTCTCGGGGTCACCCAGGGGAGGCACGCGAACTTGTTGGCCGATCGCCAGACGTTCGTTGGCTTTCGCCCGACGGCCGTCCAAGCGCACTTGCCCCGTGCGGAGCAGCTTTTGTAGTCGCCCGTGACTCACGTTTGGGAAATGACGTTTGAACCATTTATCCAGACGGCTACCGTTGTCATCGTCAGCGACGGTTACCATTTGCACGGAGCTCATATCAGCACGGCTCTCGTCAAGAACATCCCGGCCAGGAGCCCTATGATCCCAAACAACACGGACCCGGCCATATACATGCCTGCGAGCAGGAAATCTCCTCGCGTCCATAAGCTCACGGCATCTAAGGAAAAAGTGGAAAAGGTAGTAAAAGCTCCCAGGACGCCAGCCACCAAGAATGCCCGTAACTCGGCCGACGGCGACCAAGCAAACGCCGACACTTCGATTAGGACACCAAGGGCGAATGATCCTAACACGTTGACGATGACTGTGCCGAACGGAAACCCATAGCCAAGAAAATACCCGCCCCCGGAGGTAATGAGAAAACGGCCGACGGCACCCAAAGCGCCACCGGCGGCAACGGCTAAAATTGTGTGAACGGACATCGTCTTTTTGCCCTCGACCATTAGGCTTTGGATTTCGCTTTCCTCAGTTTATCCCAGTATTCCAAACGCTTGGCAATCTCGCGCTCAAAGCCTCTCGGCTCGGGGATATAAAATTGACTGCGCGACATGTCATCGGGAAAGTAGTCTTGGCCGGAAAAGCCTTCTTGCTCGTTGTGGTCATAAGCATAATCAGCGCCGTATCCCATTTCCCTCATCATTCCCGTTGGCGCATTGAGAATACATTTTGGCGGCATCAAGGAGCCCATCTCGCGCGCTATTTTCCGCGCGCTCTTACCTGCCCGGTACGCGGCGTTCGATTTTGGCGCCGTACCCAAGTAGATTACGCACTGGACAACGGCCAGTTCTCCCTCCGGTGACCCCAGGCGCTCAAACGCCTCCCAGGCTGTGATGGACTGAATGAGAGCGCCTGGATCGGCCATACCAATATCTTCGACTGCGAACCGCGTGAGGCGGCGCATGATGTAACGCGGATCTTCCCCTCCTTCCAACATGCGTGCCAGCCAATAAAGCGCCGCATCCGTGTCTGACCCCCGGAGCGACTTGTGCAGGGCGCTGATAAGATTGTAGTGGGCGTCATCAGTTTTGTCGTATAGGGGCATCCGTCGTTGAATGCTTCCCGCAAGGGCCGCGGTGTTCAGAACTGGCTCTTCTGGGAGGGTTAGCAGTTCTTCGGCCATATTGAGAAGATATCGCCCGTCGCCATCCGCTAAGGCGCGCAGGCTCCGTCGGGCGTCAGTATCCACAGGGAGTTCTCGCCCCGCATCCTGCTCCACACGTAACAACAATTCCTCCAACGCCGTATCGTTCAGACGATTGAGGACAAGAACCTGCGCACGGGAGAGAATGGCCGCATTCAGTTCGAAGGATGGGTTCTCGGTGGTCGCGCCGATAAAACAAAGCGTGCCGTCCTCAATGTGCGGCAAAAATGCGTCTTGCTGGCTTTTATTGAAACGATGCACTTCGTCGACAAACAGCACCGTCTTTCGACCTTGACTCATAGCAGCGCGCGCTTCATCGATTGCCGAGCGAATATCTTTGACCCCGCTCAAGACCGCCGAAATTGCAATGAAATGCGCATCACAATGGGCTGCGATCAATCTCGCCAAGGTTGTTTTGCCAGTACCTACTTCACCCGTCAAGAGAACGAAACCACCATCGGATTGAACACCATAGAGCAAATGAGCGAGCGCATCACGATGACGTCGTGTCATGAACAAATATTGTGGGTTAGGCGCGATAGAAAAAGGAGCGTCTAAAAAGCCGAAGTGTTCTGTATACATGAGATTACTCTATCAGCGGACGCTTTTTGCCGCCACTTTATGCGAGTGTCTAAGTTTTAGCTCTTGGTCATATACTTCGTCGACTAAATTGTT
>CAJWVP010000262.1 GCA_913048145.1 uncultured Rhodospirillaceae bacterium | reverse complement strand
ACTCTACTCTATTTGGTATAAATTTTGTGGATATGTCCACTAGCAGCAAATCGTCGAATTCCCTAGCCCGAATCGGGATTATCTACAGTTAAACTGAAGGTGATTCAGTTCTATATATCTCATTGGAATTTAATTTTGAGAATATCGGGTCGAACCATCTGCGCCTTTTTCTGAATGGGGCCAGTCATTACATACACGGATGTCCACGTTCTCCCGGCGGGGCGGTTCGGTGCTGGACGATTTCCCAGCGGAGTGCCATAGTTCATTGCCGATTTGAGGCGCCACAACACAATGGGCAACGGCTATGAATCTGGGGACAATCATTCATACTTGGATTAAAGGCGAACTTGTCGGCGCTGACGAGGTTGGCAATCGGTATTATCGATCCAAGCAAAGGAATCGGTGGGGTCGTGAGCAGCGTTGGTGCTTGTTTAGAGGGGCCGATGAAGCCTCCAAGGTTCCGGCAGAATGGCACGCTTGGCTGCATCACACAGTTGATGACCCGCTGACGCACCTGTCGACGGAAATGAAGTCGTGGCAGCGCGAACACGTACCTAATATGACGGGAACCGGAAAGGCCTATCGGCCGGCGGGGCATTCTTCGCGGAACAGTGCGCGTGCGCGTGCGACGGGTGATTACGAGGCTTGGTCTCCCGAATGAGGCGTTCGCCCGCTTGGCAATCGGTTCGCTGAGACATTAAACTGGCCGTGCCATGAACCAGGAAATTCGTGAAATCGTTATCGGCGCAGCGACCGTAGCCTTGCTTATCGGCGGATTGGTCGGCATGAATGCGCGTTACCAGATAGCCAGCGCGGGAACAGATGAGGGCTTGATCATCTACGCCAAGTTCAACAAGGTTGACGGTTTAGTCGAGGGCACCGAGGTTCGCCTTGGCGGGATACGAATCGGTCATGTATCTGCTATGTCCCTCGACGATCAGTTTAGCGCGGTTGTGGCGTTTACCGTCGAAAAGTCCGTACCTTTGCCGACGGATACCTCCGCTGCTATCCACACTGATGGCCTGTTCGGGGCAAAATTCGTCGTGCTGGAGCCCGGTGCTGAGGAGGCTTTGCTTAGGTCCGGCGGCGAACTGAATTTTACCCAAGATGCTGTCGTGGTCAGCGATCTTTTGGACTTGATCATCTCAGAAGGTCATGTGGCGCGCGGCCGTGGCGCTAAGCCACCTCAGTGAACATGAGCCGAATAGGAGAAAACGCAGGTGGGACGTAACGCTGTTGAGACTGTGTTGGGCGCCGTCGTTCTGGTGATGGCCGGCATGTTCATCTTCTTCGCCTATGGCACGGCCCAGGTTAAGACCGTGGGCGGTTACGAAGTAAACGCGAATTTCTTCAAGATTGGCGGATTGACCGCGGGCAGTGATGTGCGGATCAACGGTATCAAAGTGGGGACGGTCATTTCAGCGCAGCTCGACCGCGAGACATATGACGCAGTGGTCAAGATGTCGATTGCCGCTGACGTCAAATTGCCCAAGGACACGACCGCTGGGATTGGCAGTGAGGGTATTGTCGGAGGGAAATATGTCCGCCTAGAGCCTGGGCAGGCCAAAAAAACCATTGCGCCCAAAGGTGCGATTACGAAAACCAAGGATTTCCGATCCTTAGAGGATCAAGTGGGCGAAATCATCTTCCTAGCAACGGGCGGGAAGGGAGGCTAAGTTCGCGTGCATAGCCGACTGATGATAACGAGGTTGTTGGGCGTCGTCGTTGTTGTTACGGTTATCGTCCGATTCGGGACCACCTTGGCTGAGGCCTCCCCCCATCGGACAGCTGTATTGCAGGGGTTGGACAAGGTGACCGCGCGGGTTTCCACTCTGTCGGCACCGGTCGGCGCGACCGTGCGGTTCGGCACGCTGGAAGTCATTGTTCGTCATTGCGACAAACGGCCGCCGGAAGAGACCCCCGAAAGCGCCGCCTTTGTCGACATTTGGCAGGCGCGCTCCGGGGAATCGTCGGCTTCCCTATTTCGTGGTTGGATGTTTGCTTCCAGCCCCGCCTTGAACGCCTTGGAGCATCCGGTCTACGACATCTGGGTCCTGGACTGCGAAGATGCTGTTGACGATGCCGCCACGGTGCCGCGGCCGGCACCTCCCAGACTTGGCATCCCTGCGCTCAACCGGCATTAAACACAAGCCGGGCGTAGCGATAGGCACATGGTCGATGATATCATGCGCCTGACGAAGAACATGACTGGCATCAAATAGGCTCGATGATGACCGATAGCACCGATATGGATGGTGGACAGACGGCGGCGAGTTCTTCGCTCAATGCCGATGGACATGTATTCCCCGAATTCATGGGGCATGTGGAGTTTGAACGGGAACTGCTTGATAATTATTCAAACCTGATCTGCTTTTGTCGGTGCGGGACAATAGAATATGTGAACGCCCAAGGTGTTTGCATGCTGCGGGCCGAGAACGCTGACAACCTCGTTGGCCGTCCTTTCGGTGATTTTTGCGATGACGAATTTGGCGCCTTGTTCGCTCAGGAGTTGGACGCGTTCGCGCACGATGATGAGAGTATCCTGCTGAAACTCCAGGCCCTGGACGGCGCTTGGATTGACGTGACCATGCGGATTTTCCGATTGGATGGCCGAGGATCTCAAGCCGATCCCGTGTACATGATCGAATGCAACGACATCAGCCAGTACATTAAGACGTCCGAGTTGACACGTCGGCGCGAGGCGCGGATCGAAAGGATTCTTCAGACGATTACCGAGGCGATTATCACGGCTGACGAGACCGGGACGATAGAAGACATTAACCCCGCAGCGGAGAAGATGTTTGGGGTCTCGAAACAGGCGGCTGTGGGGCAGAACGTCAAAATTTTTATGAAGGCCGCCAACGATGACGCGCTACTTCGTTATTTTAATACGGGGGACACGGCCATTCTCGGTGAGTTACGCGAAGCGGAAGCCGTCCGTGCGGATGGCACCACGTTTCCTGTTGAAATCACTATATCGGAGATCGACGAGGGTGAAGGACGGCGTAAATTCATTGGGGTCATGCGCGATATTACAGTTCGTAAGCAGCAGTTTGATCAGATCGAGTTTCTTGCCCATCACGATGCGCTGACGGGGTTGCCCAATCGGCACCTGTTCGACGATCGCTTGACGCAAGCTCTGATTGTCGCTGGCCGCCGGCAATCACGACTGGCGTTGATGTTCATTGATCTGGACAAGTTCAAGCTCATCAACGACACGCTCGGACATGAGGCCGGAGACATTGTCCTGAAGTCGGTAGCGGCGCGTCTTCTCGATCGGGTCCGCGCCAGTGATACAGTGGCGCGGGTCGGCGGCGACGAGTTCACCGTAATTCTGGATGACGTTGGCGCACACGAGAATGCAGCGCAAATCGCCCAGGACATTATCGCCACGCTCACCACGCCGATCGAGGCGGGAGGCGACGAATGCAACGTTGGCGCCAGCATCGGCATCGCGTTATACCCAGAGGATGCAGACACGGCGTCGGGCCTGCTAGCTTGTGCTGATGAGACCATGTATCGCGTTAAGGCCGCGGGGCGAAACAATTTTCTGTTTTTTAATGGGCAAAATGATAATTAACCAAAAACAGTTAATCATTTTATTTGCATTAAAAACAAAGACTTAGTTATTTTGATAAAGTTTTTCTTAGGCACCTCGTCCATTGGTCGCCATTGGCGAAGGCGGGAAATGCCGCTTGGTACTTCAATGCATCTTCGAGCTCAATAAGGTAGTCCCGGGCGGGGATTTCGATGGCGCCGAACTGCGTCAGGTGGTCAGTGATGAATTGCGTGTCCAACAACCGATAGCCACCAAGACTAAGGCGTGCCACCAGATGAACCAATGCCACCTTGCTGGCATCTCGGGCGCAGGAGAACATGCTTTCGCCGAAAAACGCCGCCCCGAGGGACGGCGTTTTCCATTCACCAGAGTTGGCGATTACGCTTCGCCGGGCCCCTTCCCGCGGCGCCTTTGCACCACGATGATCAGCCCAAGCAATGCCATCGCCGGGATCCAGAAGATCTCCTTCGGCAAGCGGTCGGTCGGCAGTTCGATGATCTTGACCTCCCAGTCGAAGTCGATCTTCGCCTTTTCCGCCGGGCTGCCGAAGCCCACATCGGCAACGATCATCTTGCCGTCTTTTTCTTCCAGACCGATGCCCGCCTGTGACAACAGACGTTCATGGCCGTCTTCCATCTTCTCGCCCAACCATCTGAAAAAAAAGGGGCCTGAAATCTATCACCACTATCATTTACAGTATACGTTAAACTAAATTGTTCGTTTAACCCAACCTTATTTTTATTAACAGAGGCAGTAAATGAAGTTTGAGCATGAATAACAAAATTCATAAGTACTAACACTAAAAAAAGTAAATTCTTTTTCATTTTTTAAAATTACCAGTCTTTTTCAATTTTGACTTTAACGCCTTTCAATTTATGTTTTTTCATTTTATCCTGAACTTTCTCTTCTTG
>CAJWVP010000261.1 GCA_913048145.1 uncultured Rhodospirillaceae bacterium | reverse complement strand
GATCGGTTTTTCTTTCAGGGGTTCCTGCCCAACAAGGCCGGGCAGCGCCGGGAAACGCTCCGCTCCCTAGCGGCCGTTCCGGGCAGCTTGGTCATCCTGGAATCAGCAAAACGGCTCACGGCCATGCTCAGTGACGCCGCTGTGGAACTGGGTCAGCGCCCCGCCGCGGTCACCCGAGAATTGACCAAGAAATTCGAAGAAGTTCGGCGAGACCGCCTGGATATGCTGGCCGCCCACTACTCGGAAGCCGGCGCTCCCAAGGGCGAGGTGACCGTGGTCATCGGGCCGCCGGAGGCCAAGGGCGAAGTCACGGATGTGGAGCTGGACCTGATGTTGAGGGACGCGCTGCAAGGCGCGTCCGTCCGTGACGCCGCAGCGACCGTCGCCGCCGCCACCGGCGTACAGAAACGCCGCGTCTACGCCCACGCGCTCGCGCTCGGCAAAGGTCTAACGTGAGCAATGGCTCCCAAACCCGTGGTAGGCGCACCTAGTTCAGCGGACATCGCACCGCTACTGCCCATCTGCAACGCCCACAGGCACTGGCACACCTGGATCCTCAGCTTGATGCCCTGGCGTTCTGGCACAGCCCCTGGACCTGCCATATTTCTGCCACATGGAAACGACAGCGTTAGTGGCTCTTTAACTCGTCTGTGCGACGATCCCGCGCAAGTTAACGTAGAGGCGGCGCCGTCAGCCCTTAGAATGGAACTACAGAGGCACTCTGATATGACCGATTTTCAGAATGGGGGCCCCGCGCCCCGCGGCGCTTCTCGCCACGCTCGTATATTCAGCCTGCTGGTGATGATCGCCACCGCACCAGTGCTGGGCGGGTGTGCCAGCGCGGTCGTCGGCGGAGGCGCCGCCGTGGGTATCGCAGCGCTGGAAGAACGCACCATCGGGACCGTTACCGATGACACCAAGACCGCCGCCCAGATCCACTTGTTGATCCTCGAAAAGCTCTCGGATCATGCGCTTAAGGTGGGCATTGAGGTGTTCGAGGGTCGGGCCCTATTGACTGGCGCAGTGCCGACGCAACAAGTTCGCGCCGATGCGGTTAGACTGGCCTGGAGCGTGAAGGGCGTGAAGGACGTTCTGAACGAAATTCAGATTTCATCCAGTGGCATAGTAGACACGGCGCGGGACGCGTGGATTACAGCGCAGCTGACGTGGAAGATCACGTTTGATGAGAGCGTGCACGCCATCAACTACATCGTCGAGACCGTGAACGGCACTGTCTACCTGATTGGCATCGCCAAGAACAGGGCGGAACTGGACCGGGTTCTCGCATACGCACGCGACCTCACCTACGTAAAGAAGGTAATCAGCCACGTACGCCTGAAAGCCGAGCCCTGATGATAGACCGACCGGCCCCGATCACCGAGCTGGAGGCTGCCGGCAGGACCTCCGAGGACGCATTGGATATCGGTGCCGTGGCCCTGGCGCTTGCAGCAACGGCCAATCCAGAGGCGCGCCGGGAGCCCTATCGGCGCCATTTGGAAAAACTATCGGCCGAGGTGGCGGCCTATGTGGGCGGCCATCGTGGACCCGTTCCCCTGCTGCTTCGACATGAAGCGCTGGTTCAGGTGATCCACAAACGGTACGGCTATGTTGGCACGGAAGATTGCTTCGACGATATCGAGGCCGCCAACCTGATGCGGGTCATCGACCGACGGGGTGGGCTGCCGGTGGCCATCGGCATTCTGTATCTTCATGCCGCCCGACACATGGGCTGGCCGGCGGCGGGGGTGGATTTTCCCGGTCGATTTCTACTACGCCTGGACGCGAACGAAGGGCGGCTAATCTTTGACGCCTTCGAGGGCGGCGCGACCTTGACCGCGCCCGATCTCCGCAAGTTACTGAAGACTATGGCCGGGCCCAACGCGGAACTTAATCCCATGCACTACCGCAAGGCCAGCGCCCGGGCCGTGCTGCTCCGGCTACAGAACAACATCAAAATCCGCCAGCTCGGCGCGCAACGTCTGAGTGCAGCGCTGAAGACACTGGAGACAATGGTGGCGCTAGCGCCCAATGACCCGGTGCTGTGGCGCGAAGTAGGCGCGCTAAATGCGCACCTAGATCAAATTCCGGCAGCCGTCGCCGCTCTGGAGAAATGCCTACGCCATAGCGGCACCGAGCAGTCGCGCTATCAGGCTTCAGCCCTGTTGCAGGAGTTGCGCAGCCGGCTGCACTGACTATCCTCTAGGGCAACGATAACCATCGCGGACAAACCACGGAAAAAGGGGCCCCACCATGAGCCTGAAGGTGGCCATTCAGATGGACCACGTGTCCACCATCGACATCGCCGGCGATTCGACCTTCGTTATGGGCCTGGAGGCCAAAAGGCGAGGGCATCAGCTGTACCACTACACGCCACCAGAACTGGCCATGCTTGACGGGCGGGTCGTCGCCGAAATGCAGCCCATGCTACTGCGCCGCGAGGTAGGCAACCACTACACACTTGGCGACACAGCGACGGTCGACCTGACCGACGTAGACGTGGTGCTCTTGCGCCAGGACCCACCATTTGACATGTCATACATCACCACGACACACCTGCTGGATCGCGTGCATCCAGACACCCTCGTGGTCAATAATCCGGGCGAGGTGCGCAACGCGCCAGAGAAGCTGTTCGTCACCGAGTTCGCTGATTTCATGCCGCCGACCCTGATCGCGATGGACCCGGATTTGATCCACGCTTTCCGGGACGAACACCAGGACATTATCCTGAAACCGCTGTATGGCAACGGGGGTGCGGGAGTGTTCCACGTGACGCCCGGCGACGAGAACATGAATTCCCTTCTCGAGATGTTCGCCGAACGCAACCGCGAGCCGCTCATCGCCCAGGCCTACTTGAAGGACGTGCGCGAGGGCGACAAGCGGATCATCCTCATCGACGGCGAACCGGTAGGCGCCACCAATCGAGTTCCCCAGGAAGGCGAAGCGCGCTCCAACATGCATGTGGGTGGCCAGGCCAAGAAGACGGACCTGACGAAGCGCGAACTCGACATCTGCGCCGCCATCGGCCCAGCTCTCACGAAACGCGGCATGATCTTCGTCGGCATCGACGTTATCGGCGGTTACATAACCGAGATCAATGTTACCTCTCCGACGGGCCTCCAGGAAATCAACGCCTTCGATGACGTCTGCCTGGAAGCCGATATCTGGGACGCGATCGAGGCGAAGCTTTAGTCACCATGCTGGTCGGCGACGCCCTAGCTGCGCGCCAGTGTTGCCGCTCTTTTGATAACAGGCCACTTGAGTGCCAATTTGAGCACACCACTCTGGGCGCACCGGTGTTGGCGAGGAATGAAAGTGCCCGCCGTGACGCTGGATGGGCCCTAATTGGCGTTCTCGCCTGCCTGGGCAGCGTAGATGGAGGTGTAGCCGCCGGACCAGTCAGGCGGGATTTGGCAGGGTCGGGGATCATGGTCAGCCCAGCGGACGTGCTCGCCGCAAATCAGATCCGTCGCATGCGAGGACGGGTCCGGATGTGGCGTATAGGGCTTCGCATCAGCGGAGGCGAAACAGTTTAACAGCAACGGCCGGGGGGCCCTCGACTTGCTGGGCGGGGAGAAGTGCAGGGTACGGCAGTTATGGATCGTCAGCGTGCCCGCCGGTCCGGTCAGGTAGTCGACTTGGTCCATATCCAATGTCGCCGCGTCCTCGTCACTAAGCATGCCAGTCCAGTTACCATCCTCGTCGTACTGGTCGAACAGGGGCTCGTTGTGGGAACTCGGCATCACAGCTAATGGACCGTTGTTCATGTCCGTGTCGGCCAGGTAACAGCCGATAGTGAAGACGTTGTAATTGGTGTGCGGGAAGAATTGGATATCCTGATGCCACTTCACGCGGTCCGTCTCGTCGAACCATTTGAAGTTGAGTTTGGAATGGTGATAGACGACGTTCGGTCCGGCTAGGTCAGCGGCCACGTTGGCTAAGGTCTCGGCGGCAAAACGCCAATAGGCCTCATGCTGATCGTCGGGCATCTTGATGCGGCGAAGCACTGGTGTCTCCGCGGAATGGCCGGGACCGATATCGAAGACGTTCCCCGATTGTGTTTCCACTCGGCTGGCCTCGACGAAACTATCGGTCACCGCTAACAGCTCAGCCAGGACATCGTCGGGCACCAAGCCCTCGACACCGACGTAGCCCTCTTCGAAATATTGCTCTCGCTGCGCCTGCTTCAAGGCCCGGGCCGGGTAGGACAGAATTTCTTCCGGTTTCATGCGCGCGCTCCCCGCTTGCATTACAACATGGACAAGTACCTTACCGGGTTATCCGCCCGCTGGGAAGCGGCGGCAATACAATTGCCCGTTGGAACTCATGTCTAACTTAAATGATTGGCTCGTTTGGCGGTTCTGCGGTCAGCCTTTCACCTCGTCGATGTTTGGGGCCTATTTTTACTTGATTCGGCAAACGCCTGATGGACCACATCCAGTTGTTTGGAAATTTGGCTTACGCCTTCGTATAGGTTGCCAGACCCAGCACCTTGGTTTCC
>CAJWVP010000260.1 GCA_913048145.1 uncultured Rhodospirillaceae bacterium | reverse complement strand
CAATCGGGTCTCCGAATATCTGGAAAAGGCTGGCATCCCGGCTGCGGCAATCCACGGTAACAAATCCCAGGGCGCGCGCCAACGCGCACTAAAGGCATTCAAGGATGGTGCCATCCGAGTCCTAGTGGCCACCGACATCGCGGCCCGTGGTATCGATATCGATGGTATTACTCACGTGATCAATTTTGAGCTTCCCAACGAGCCCGAGAGCTATGTGCACCGTATCGGCCGGACGGCCCGGGCGGGCGCGTCGGGCGCAGCGGTGGCCTTTTGCGACGCCAGCGAGGGCGCCTACCTCAGGGATATTGAGAAGCTTACTGGCGTTCGACTGACGGTTGTTGGAGACGGTCTCGTCGACATGCCGGCACGAGACGGAAAGGCCGGCGGCCTTCCGCCCAAGCCTGACGTTCACGGCTCGCAGAAGAAGCGTCGGCGCCGGCGCGGCGGACAGAATAGCAGTCGTGGCGAAGCCCGCGCCGCAGCGAAGGCTGCGTAGGCCAAGCCCCCGCGGTCAGCCTGACCGGTCGGCCTTGATGAAATCTGCCGCCTTCTCAGCGATCATCATGGTTGATGCATAGGTGTTTGCCGACGGGCAAGCCGGCATGATCGAGGCGTCGGCAACCCGTAAGTTCTCCATCCCGTGCACCTTCAGAGTTGGGTCGACCACGGCCATGGGGTCCGTGGCTGGTCCCATCTTGGCAGTGCCGCAGAGGTGCCAAGACGACGTGCCCACTTGGCCGGCGTAGTCCAGCCATTCGTCGTCCGTCTGCACGTCGTCGCCGGGCATGGTCTCCAGATCATAGTATTGGGCTAGCGGAGCGGCGCGCAGCAATCGCCGGGCCAGGCGCATGCCTGCTAGCAGCACGTGGCGGTCGCGTTCAGCGCTGATGTAGTTGGCGTGAATCTCGGGATATTCATCTGGGTTCGTCGACTTCGCGTGGATGTGGCCGACACTTTCTGGCCGGTGCGGCCAGAAGCCACAGGTCATTCCAGGATAATCGTCCAGTACGCCCACGTAACCAGCCTTGAAACTGGCTGGCGCGAACACGCCCTGCAGGTCCGGCAAATCCAGCGTTTCGTTAGACTTTGCGAAGATGTGGATGAGCGAAGGCACGATTGCCAGGATACTTGGCCGTCCTGTCGCCCACCGGGCGAACTGGGCTATCAGGCGTGGGCCGCGCGCGAGTTCGTTGATGGTGAGTGAGTTCTTCACCTTGGCGACCACGCGGACGGAGAAGTGATCTTGGAAGTTTTCGCCAACGCCCTTAAGCTCGTGTACTACGTCAACGCCTATCGACGCGAGAACTTCCGCCGAGCCCACGCCGGAAACCTGAAGCAGCCTGGCTGTATTCACCGTGCCAGACGAGACTATGAGCTCCCGTTCAGCCATCACTTGGCGGATTTGACCACCATGACGGTATTCCACGCCCACGGCCTTTTTCCCCTCGAACAAGAGGCGCGTTACCTGCGCGTCGGTGCGCAGGTCGATGTTGCCGCGTTTCAACGATGGTTTCAGATAGGCATTAGCGGAATTGTGTCGCCGGCCCTTGTGAATGAAGCGCTGAAAATAGCCGACGCCCTCTTGGAACTTCCCGTTATAATCATCATTTCGGGGAATGCCTTCGTCTTCGACGCCGTCCATGAAGGCTTCGCACAGGGGATGGAACCAGTCCATCTCGGTAATCTTGGTGGGGCCATCGGTGCCGTGAAATTCCTGTCGGCCCGGTCGACCGGCCCAGCTTTCAGATTTTTTGAAGTAGGGCAACACGCTGTCGTAGTCCCAGCCCGGGTTGCCTCTTTGCGCCCAGTTGTCGAAGTCGGCGGCTTGCCCGCGGTTGTAGACCATGCCGTTGATAGCGCCTGATCCGCCCAGTACGCGGCCTTGCTGCACGTTGACGGCGCGTCCCCCGGTCCGTTCTGTCGGCTCCGTCTTGAATTGCCACGTGTAGTTTGAGTTGAAGATCATTTTGATGAAGCCGGCCGGCAGGTGAATAAGGGGATGGCGGTCTGGAGGGCCAGCCTCCAGCAGACAAATCTTCACGTCGGACAGTTCGCTGAGGCGTGTCGCGATGATCGAGCCGGCCGCCCCGGCGCCAACGATGACGTAGTCGAAAGTATCATTGGTCATGTTTTCTGATTTCTCTTAATGTCTCCCACCCTCCGTAATACCCGTTTGGTCAGTCGTAGACAATTCTTGGTGTGCCGATATTTTCTAGGACGGCTATTCGCCGACCGCGCGCGAATGAATGTTCCAGCTAGAGTTGTCTGGGCATGCCTCACACGCATGGCCGGGCCATCTTCGTGCAGATTGCCAAAATTGCCTTTCGCGCTTGGGAACGCTAGATTGTGGGTAATTCGGGGCTAGGCTCCGTCACCCGATTTGAGAAGGATGTAATACATGGCTCGAATTGCCGTTTATGAACCCGCCGGCTGCTGTTCCACCGGTGTCTGTGATCCCGCTACCAGCGACGCCATGGCGCAGTTTGCCTCCGCCATGGAAGGTCTCAACAAGCAGGGGGTAGACGTGGAGCGGTTTGAGCTCTCCAGCCGCCCCGACGCTTTCGCGTCCAATGAGACGGTCAAGGCCGCACTAGAAAGCGACGGCGTGGAATGTTTGCCATTGATTATGGTCGACGGCGAAATTGTCTCCAAGGGCATGTATCTGGACAAGGATGCGCTGGGCGCCAAGGTAGGCGTCGAGATCGCCGCCACTGCCGCACAGTCGTGCTGCGGCCCCTCTGATATTAAGACCGAAGCCAAGGAAGAAGAAACCAGCACCTGCTGCAGTTAAGGAAGCCTCCCATGCATGTCCTCAAGCATCCGACCCCCACGCTTTTTTTCACTGGAAAGGGAGGGGTTGGCAAGACTTCGCTGTCCTGCGCCACGGCCGTGGCCCTTGCGGACAGCGGCAAAAAGGTGCTGCTGGTCTCAACGGACCCGGCCTCAAACATCCATGAGGTATTCGGCCAGGACATCGGTACCGATCCGACTGCGATCGCAGGCGTCGACGGCCTGAAGGCCATGAACGTGGATCCGGAGGCCGCAGCCGAGGCTTACCGCGAACGCGTCGTCGGTCCGTACCGTGGCGTATTGCCCGATTCCGCTATCCAGAGCATCGAAGAACAGTTCGCCGGTGCCTGCACGGTTGAGATCGCCGCCTTTGACGAGTTCGCGAAGCTGTTGGCTAATGAGGACGTGACCGCTGACTTCGACCATGTGGTTTTCGATACCGCGCCCACAGGGCACACGCTGCGCCTTTTGACCTTGCCCACGGCTTGGACCGGGTTCATCGAGGACGCCGCGGCTGGGACGTCGTGCATCGGGCCGCTGGAAGGCATGAAGCAGCAGCGTGCGTTGTACGAGGGCGCGGTCAACGCGCTCGCAAACAAGGATGAAACTACCCTGGTTCTGGTGACCCGGCCGGACAGGGCCGCCGTGGATGAGGCCGCGCGCACCAGCGAGGAACTGGCCGAGATCGGCATCCGCAATCAGGCGCTCGCCGTGAATGGCGTGTTCAAAGCGCATGACGCCAGCGACGCCGTGGCCGTGGCCATGGAACGACGCGGTGGCGCAGCGTTGGAGGAATTGCCGGCAGCATTGGAGAGTTTGGAACGGCGCGACTTGCCGTTGAAGTCCGGTCAGGTCTTGGGGGTTGCGTCGCTTCGGTCATTGCTTGCCGATCAGGACCTAAAGCCCGCTGAGTCCGTTGACATGGTGGCCCTGCCGGAGAAGCTGGATGGTCTGGTCGATGACCTGGCCCAGCAGAACCACGGCGTCATCATGACCATGGGGAAAGGCGGCGTCGGCAAGACGTCGGTGGCTGCCTACGTGGCCGTAGCGCTAGCAAAGCGGGGCCATAAGGTTCACCTGTCGACGACCGATCCCGCCGCTCACGTGGCCCAAACGGTGACTGACATTCCCGACAATCTAGAAATTGGCCGCATCGATCCCGAGATCGAGGTTGAGAAATACCGTGAAGAGGTCATGTCCACCACCGGCGCGAACCTGGATGAGACGGGACTAGCGCTTTTGCAAGAGGATCTGAGCTCGCCGTGCACGGAAGAGATCGCCGTGTTCCGAGCCTTCGCCCGCACGGTGCACGAAGCCACGGACAGCATCGTCGTCATGGACACCGCGCCGACGGGCCATACCATCCTGCTTCTAGATGCGGCGGAAAGCTATCACCGTGAAGTCGGTCGCCTGACGGACGGTGTGCCGGAGGCCGTAGCGAACCTGTTGCCCCGACTGCGTGATCCGGAATTCACCCGGGTGCTGATCTGCACCGTGCCGGAGGCGACACCCGTTCATGAAGCCGCCGATTTACAACGTGATCTACAGCGCGCGGGCATGGATCCGGCAGCCTGGGTGATCAATATGTCGCTCGCGCCGTTGAACGTGACCGATCCCATTTTGGTTGCACGCAAGGGTCAGGAAGCCCGCTACATTGCGGAAGTGATTAACGATCACGCGAAGCGCGCTGCCCTGGTGCCATGGCGGGAAG
>CAJWVP010000259.1 GCA_913048145.1 uncultured Rhodospirillaceae bacterium | reverse complement strand
CCGTATCTGGTTTTGACATTGAAATCACAGGATCAGGGAAGTGCATTCGTTCAAGGATAATTGGATCGTTAATGTCGCAAAGCGTGTCACCAGGGACTTTCAACGCCTCGATTAGACAGGTGAGCAGTGTGCGGCTCCGCATCATTTGGTAGCCGCCCCATCCGGTGTCACAGGGCTATCCTGTCAGTTGCGCGCGCTTCCTTTCCAGGCGTTCGCGCTGCTTCTCCAAGGGTACCACAAAGCGCAGGTGCTTTCCGCGTCCAACCTGTTCGATCTGGTCATGGACCTCGAATTCGAAGGCGACCTTGGGGCCTTTTATCTCGGTAACCGTAATCTTGATCTCTACGTGCATTCCGACGAGGGTTGGGCCCATGTGGTCGATCTCGACACGCGCACCAACGGAGTTCTCGTCTTCATCCAGATAGATATCCTCCAGGAAGAGCCGGCATGTGTTCTCCATGTCGCGAACCATAACCGGTGTGGCATAAACGCGAAGCTCCTCTCCCATGAACTCGATGGTCCGGTCTTCGTCGATTTCGTAACGGGCAGTGTGGGTGGCACCTACTTTAAATCCTTCTTTCATTATGCGTTCTCCTAAAATTATGGATTTTGATCAGCGCCTACGTACGTATCGTGGAGTTTCTGTTTAAACCGTTTGTTGATAGCGGTTTCAGCGTGCAATTTTTTCCCAAAAGAATGCTAGACGATGCTGCCGCATCGCCACAATGTCGTGTGGTTTCAAAAAAACTACACTCCTTCATCGGCGCAAACATGGGTCAAATCGGGTTCTGGCGGTCCCAGATTACTGGTTACGCTCAGCCTATTGGCTAGCGGTGAGCATTGCGCGAAAAAAGCTGATGAAAAAGCGTCAACCGCCGGCTTGAGTAATGGTTTCGTGAAAAACCTGGCGAGGCTCCAGGTCCCTGACGGCGTCGTCTACGTCAAGCCCGATGCCGGGTCCGACCGGCATGTGAGCACTGCCGTCGCGCAATTTTATAGCACCTCCCGAAACCCCGTCGCGGAGCGGATTTTCGTTTACGTCCATCTCCAGAAAGCCGTCGCCGCCCACTCCGGCAAGGAGATTGGCTGAATGCAGTAAGCCCACGCCACCACTCAGCCAATGTGGGCAATAGGTGACACCCACATTCAAGGCTTGACGGGCAATGGAGTAACATCCGCTGATCCCACCCAGCTTGCCCACGTCGGGCTGCATGAAGTTCAGCCATTCCAGGGACTCTGTGAAGGCTTGATCACCGCGTAGGTTTTCACCACCGGCAAGGGGCGTAGTAGTGGCCGTGTGAAGGGCGCGCCAGGCCTCGGCCGGCTCGTCGGCGCGGATAGGCTCCTCGATCCAACCAAGTCCATAATCTGAGAGCTTCCCCACCTGGGTGGCCGCTTCTTCCGGCGACCAGCGCATGTTGGCATCGACGAAGAGAATTTCGTCATCCGTCATGTTGGCGCGGATATCGTCAAGGTTGGGCAGGTCCACGTCGTCACCGAATCCGATCTTCAACTTGAACCGTTGAAATCCGCGCATCCGCGCGGCGGCGACCTGATCGGCCGCTCCCTTGGGGTTCAGGCCGCTGGCATAGGCCGGTACGGTATCCGGTGCGTTGCCGCGCAGTAGCCGCCGCAGGGAAACATCGTGCTTTCGGGCAGCCAGGTCCCAAACGGCCTGATCTAGGGCCGCCGCGATACCGGCGATGGGGCCGGGCTCGTCGCTTTGCACTTCGATCACCCGGAGCTTGTCGCGCACGTGGGCGTGGAAAGCGACTGGGTCGGAGACCTCCGCGCCAATAGCGAGCGAAGGCAGCGCCCAAGCCGCCAGCCGGGCCCGGTGTTCTGAGGTGATAGTTGGGAAATTTCCCCAGATTTCACCCCAGCCGTGAGCCCCGTCCGTATCTTCAACGCGAAGCAACGCGGTGGCGCGGCTGTTCATGGTATTGAAAGACGTAACGACCGGCTTAGACACGCTGGCCCGGAAGACATGTATGTCTAACCGGGTCAGCCTAAAGGGAGAGATGGGAAGGGAGGTTTCGATAGTCATGATTTCGCCCGTTTATCGACGTGGGAGGAGGCGTTAGTAAACCGGAAACGGCGAATTACATCAAACCGGGTCCCAAGCGCATGTTGTTCAGTAACTTATTCGGGTCTTTGGCGCTTGGAGAGAATTCCTTGCCACCAACGCAGGGACCTAGGTAACGGGCTATCGCCTGAGTTTCCTTGATGAACATCGCACACCACAAACGTCGGCTGAGCTATACCGCCGGCCGTTGTAGCTGCGGTACCATGAGGCTCCTGAGCGAAAATGAGAGTTCTGGTTCCGCTGCGTGAGAGTCAACTAGGATGTCATCAGGCAGGCTTTTTCGGACGGAATCCATTCTACCGCCTCCGCTGCTGCGGAGCACGCACCTCTGTGGCGACGTCCGTCTAGGAAGAATTTTGGGCCGGTTTATAGAAAAGCAAAGGCCCCGGAGGTGCCGCGGCCCCACAAATCTTGATGGACTGTGCGCTTTATAGGTCACTCAGCATTTGTTCGGCGCTGGTCTTTTCGAAAGTGGGTCCGTCGATGTTGAGGCTCTTAATAACGCAGTCTTCGACCAGCATGGAAAAGCGCTTGCAGCGCATGCCCATTCCGCGGTCGCTCAGATCTAATTCAAGTCCGACCGCCTCGGCGAAATGCGCGCTGCCGTCGGCCACCATCATGATTTTGTCGCCAACGTTCTGGTCCTTTCCCCAAGCAGCCATGACGAAGGCGTCATTGACGGAAATGCAGACTATGGTGTCAATTCCCTTCGCTTTGATGGCGTCGGCGTGTTCCACGAAGCCTGGCAAATGCTTAGCGGAGCAAGTCGGTGTAAAGGCGCCGGGCACGCCAAATATTACCACGTTCTTATCTTTGAAAAGATCGTTGGTTGAGAGGTCTTCTTTGCCTTCGGCACCCATTGTGGCTAGGTTTATGAAAGGAATACTGTCGCCTACCTTAATAGTCATATCTCTCCCTTCAGGATCGTTTCAAAAAGAAATCTTATATCGCGATTTTTAGCGGGCACTGGAGAATTAATCACGTCCAGGGACGATTTCACCTCTTATTTAGCGATTATTTTGGTTAATTAGCGATTATTTTGGGCGGTCAGAACCTGGTCGTCGACGGCGCCGAAGGCATCCAGAACGGCCCCAGCGCTCAACAACTCGGGTAGCACCACGCCGTCGGGTTTTTTGGGACCGTATACAATATTGAACGGAATGCCGTAGCGGCCGTATTTGGCCAAATAGCGGGAAATGGCGACACTCGGTTTCGTCCAATCCGCCTGCATGGCAATGATTTTACCGCTGGAGAGTAAATCTTTGACCCGCTGGTCACCCAAAACCACACTCTTGTTGACTAGACAAGTGATACACCAGTCCGCGGTCACATCCACGTAGACTGTCTTGCCCTCCGCCACCAGTCTGGGGATGACATCCTCATCGAAGGGTTGCCAAATGGCGTTGTCGATTTTGCCTGTAGTGCCCTTCGATTGCGACAACCATTGCGGCGTGGCCGTGGCGACAAGGAATGCGGCTAATAGGGCCGGCGCCGACAGTTTGACGCCCGCATGACCAAGTTTATGTGCCCAGTAAAGGATACCACCGGAGGCGGCCATCAGGGCGGCAACGACCCAGGCCGCTGTAGCGCCGGCGGTGCCGGCCAGGACGGTCAGAATCCACGCACCTGTAGCCGCTAAGGCGAAGCCCAGAACGATCTTCAACTTAACCACCCAGGTGCCGGGTTTTGGCAGCCACGTTGCCGTCTTCGGGAACGCTGCGATGAGGAGATAGGGAAGCGCCACGCCTAGGCCCAAAGCCGCGAACACCAGGAATATGTCCGCTGTGTCTCCGGCCAACGCGAAGCCGACGGCCGTGCCAAGAAACGGCGCCGAGCATGGCGTTGCCAGCAGGGTGGCGAAGGCCCCTTGCAGAAAATGTCCGCCCAGCCCGTTGATACTGCCGGCTCGGATGCTGGCGTCGGAAATCGATTGTGGTAGGCGCAACTCGAAGAAGCCCCAAAGATTACAGGCGAAAAGAGTGATCAAGAGGGCCAGGCCGATCAGGAACCAAGGCTGCTGGAATTGAATGCCCCATCCGACAACCATGCCGCCGGCCTTGAGACTAGCCAATGCCCCAGCCAAAACCAGAAATGCGGCGATGATTCCGGTGGCTGAGGCAAGAAACCCGGCGCGCGCCGCCCACGGGTCACCTTCGCCGTGCTGGACTAAGCCCAGCAGTTTCAAGGATAGAACCGGCAAGACGCAGGGCATGAGATTTAGGATCAGGCCGCCGATGATCGCAAGCAGGAGAATGCTGATTAGGGAGACGCCGTCGCGGGGAGGTGCGTTCAAAATCAGTGCTGTAGGCGGGACGTCTGGCCGCGCCACAAGGGATTTCTCTACCGCTCGCTTGCCGTCCACGAGGGTGACCACGAAGGTGCGGCTGTCGAGGGTCTGTCCCTTGTCGTCATCCAAACCGGCCAAGC
>CAJWVP010000258.1 GCA_913048145.1 uncultured Rhodospirillaceae bacterium | reverse complement strand
GATTGGCTAGCATACTGAAGGAGCCGCCGATACGAGTATCGGTGATATTGAGCATGGAAAAGCTGTCCAGTGAGCCAAGCGCTAAACAATAGGCGGCGACACGGCCCTCCAGACTGTTGAGGTAGATATTACGGTTAAGAAGCGCGTAGTTCTGGGCTTCGGGCTCGAACGCCAGCACTCGTACGCTGTTCCGCTTGGCAGCCCAGATCGTATACATACCAACGTTGGCACCCACATCGATGAACGTTGCGCCTTTCTCGAAGCTGTTGATCCAGGCAATGGTATCAGGTTCCTTTGTGAACAGTGTCTGAACGCGAAAGGCTGCCATCCGCGACGGCACGTAGAAACCGATATCTCCAGCCTCCGTCTCGACTTTCGCCAGCGGCATTTTGTCTTCATAGTCCTCAATGCTGATCTCCGGATGAACGGTCATACTCCGCTCGCCAGTGCTTCAGTTCCGTCACCATAGGTGGCAACGCCGGTCTCGGTAAAACGGAACGGCGCCTCGAAGAATTGTATAAGGCTTTTACGGACAGCCGGCTGCGCGTCCTCCGGTACATACAACAGCATAAACCCGCCGCCCCCGGCACCGAGCAGTTTTCCACCCAATGCGCCGGCCCGGCAAGCTTGAGCGTAGGCCTCGTCGATGGCGGCACTAGTGACGCTTTTGCCAAGCGACCGCTTGAGCTCCCAGGTCTCGTCCAAAAGCCGACCGAAGTCGTCCATATCCCCGTCGTCGCCGAGAATTCGCAAAGCTTCATTCACATGAGCATGAATTTGTCGCAGTTCCGACTTCTTGCGGCGGAAATTGGAAATCACCTCAGCGGCGATGTCGGAAGCGAAGCGTTTGCGTCCGAGGAAAAACAGCATCAAATTATTATTCAGCTCCTGCTTCCGTTCAGGGGCCATAGAAAATGGCAGAATATTGATGTCGTCGCCCGGCCCGAAGCGTATGTGGTTCATGCCGCCGCAACTGACCGCGATCTGATCTTGAGAGCCTACATTTTCACCCAACCGGTCTTGTTCCAACGTGGTTGCACTTTGGTACAATTTCTCGACGTCCATAGCCCGACCCTTCAACGCCGTCAAAGCCATGATCAGGGCAACCGCAAACGCCGAACTCGAACCCATGCCGCTCCGTGCTGGCAGATCACCATAATGATGCAACTCAACACCCCGGCTATCGTCATACCCCAGCATCACCAGGGCTTCACGAACTGCTGGATGACGAATATCGAAGATCGAGGCAACGACTTCGATACTGGACCAGACGATCCGGTGCTGGGCGGGAAAGAACCGAGGAAAATACCGACACGTGACGTAACAATACTTATCTATGCTGGTCGATAGCACCTGGCCACCCTCCTCTCGGTACCAGTCAGGGTAGTCAGTACCACCGCCAAAAAAGGAGATCCGATAGGGTGCGCGAGCAACAATGAGGCTCATACCATAACTCCAGCGGCAAGGCTTTGGCGATGGTAATTCAAAAGATCACCCAGGGTCTGCTCCAACTCAATTTCCGGCGTCCATCCAGTGGCTTTCTGAAATCGTGAGATATCCGGAACCTGTAGGGTGACATCGGACGGCCGAAGCAGGTCAGGGTCAACCACGTGCTCGACAGGCACAAGGGCCATGGATTTTAGTATTTCAAGAATGTCGCCAATGGTTAGGGTACGCGTACCGCCAATGTTGTAGACCTCGCCCGGCGGGCATTTCTCCAGTAAAAGCCAATAGGCGCGCACCGCATCGCGCACGTCGGCGTAGGTACGTACACTATCCAAATTGCCGACGCGGACCGGCTCGGATTGGAGCCCCACCTCGATCCGTGCGATCTGGCGGGCGAAGGCGCTTTCGGCAAAAACCGCGCCGCGCCGTGGTCCCGTGTGCGTGAACATCCGTGTGCGTAGGACATGAAGACCGAACGAAAGGCCGTATTGATAGGCGATCATGTCCTCGCCAACCTTCGACACTGCATAGGGACTCGCCGGTCGGAAGGGCATGGTCTCGCGGATCGGCAAGTCCCCCTCTATCACCTGACCGTAAACCTCCGACGAACTGCAAATATGAATGCGCGCCTCGACCCCCGAGAGCCGCACCGCCTCCAGGAGGTTGGAGGTGCCGATGACATTTGTTCGCAAAGTGTCTACCGGCGCGGTGAAACTGGTCGTGACGTAGGATTGCGCGGCGAGGTGGAAGATGCGGTCCGGCTGGACCGTCTCGAGCAGTCGGATCAATGAGCCAAGATCATTCAGATCGGCCAAATGAACAGAAATTCGGTCGATCGCGTGGCGGATGTTGTCGATGGGGCTGCGCCAGCGCATCAGGCCATGCACCTCGACGTCGGCGTAATTGGCAAGAACGTGGTCAACAAGGTGGCTGCCAACCATGCCGGTCACGCCCGTGATCAGTATGCGCACTCCCGCGCCTCCCCAGTCCCGTTACCTTCCAAGACTATGCCCCACTCCAGGTTCACTTTCTAGGTTCCCGGGACGATACCGTAAAGATCCAGCGCGGCGAAAAACGCATCGGCGCGAGCGAAATCCGCCGGCGTTCCAATGTCGATGAAGGCACTATTGGCGCGGACCACCTTGACCCCACTTGGGATCAGCGTCGGCATAATGTCGGTCTCAAGAGACAGGACGCCGGGCGTGAATTCGTTCAGTGCGGCGCGCTGAAAGACATAGACACCGGCATTAATCCAGCCCGGTCCGTCACTGCCTTTTTCGGAAAACCCGACAAGGCGATCCCCCGAAAGCTCGAGCGCCCCGAAGCAGCCGCGTTCCGGCGCGCGCACGGCAACCATGGTCGCCGCCGCATCATGATCGGCAAGCAGCTCCGCCACGTCGATATTCACGAAGCTGTCCCCGTTGAGCACGGCCACAGTCTCGCCTTCCGTATGGGACAGCGCATGCAGCAGGGCTCCACCGGTCCCGAGCGGTGACGGTTCTACAGTGACAACGATGGGCGGCACATCGGCAATTGCCGCACAGTGTGCAGTCAACGCCTCGGCTTTATAACCAGCGGCGATGACGATCTTGGAGAACGCGCCGCTTTGGGCCAGCTGAGCTATGAGATAATCGATAAACGGCCGGCCCGCCACCGGTGCTAGCGCCTTCGGCCGGCCTTGCCAAACGGCCTGCAGCCGGGTCCCCTGGCCGCCCGCTAGAAGGATGGCCGCCGTCATGTCAGCAGGCTTCCATATAGGCGGCTTTGCGGTCGCGTTCGGATAGGATGGGGTCGGTGATCGGCCAATCAATACCCAGGGCCGGCTCGTCCCAACGTATGGTAAATTGGCGATCACCGTTATAGAGCTCAGTCTGCTTGTAGCTGAAGATGGCACGATCGCTGAGGATCAAGTGACCGTTCGCGAAGCCCGCCGGAATCAGAACTTGGAGTCGGTTCTCTTCCGTCAACTCAAAGGTTTCCCAGCGAAGGTACTGGTCCGAACCGACGTGGAAATTGACGACTGCTAACAGCAGCGCCCCTTCGATGCAGCTCACCAGCTTCCAGGTCTTGTCGTCGCCGTGAAGTCCCCTTAGCACGTGACGACGCGACACGGAAATATCATCTTGGATGAAATTCTGGTCGATACCCGCCGCTGCGTAGAGCGATTGGTTATAGGTCTCGACGTAGGTGCCGCGATGGTCGGTGAAAATCGTCGGCGGGGTTGCGATCAACACCCCGTCCAAGGTCGTTGTCACGACATCCATTAGCCTGCCTCTATAAGTCTTCAACTCGTCCAAGTGGACACGGTGGTTTGCCACTCACGCACAAGCGGGATCGACATCCTAAAGGTATGTATTTTACGATCCCTTAACGCCCATGTGATCCACTAACGCCTAGCCCGCGGCCCCTTGCGCGCGGACGGCACCAGGTTCGAAGGAACGGCTTCTTGAAGATCGGGATCGCCCAGATTAATACCAGCTTCTCCGGCGCTAATTATCTGCCTTACGTGGCCGGCCTTCTGCAGTCCTACGCGGAGGCACATCTGCCCAATGCCTGCGACCTTGAATTCCTCACTCCGCTTTACAAGCGGCTTCCTGTAGCGGACGCCGTGGCGCATTTCATCGATGCCGACGTGGTCGGATTCAGCCTATACGTCTGGAACGTGGAGCTCTCACTGCGCATCGCCCATGAATTGCGGGCCAGCAATCCAGACGTCTTCATCATCTGCGGCGGCCCGCACGTGCCGGACGCGGCTGAAGCCTTCCTGCGCGCGAAACCCGCCGTCGATCTGGTGATACATGGCGAAGGCGAACGCCGGTTCGCCGACGTGCTAGCCAACATGGAAAACCGCGATTGGACGGGCTGCGACGGCGTCAGCTACCTTGACGGCGCGGGCGATTTCCATCATATGCCACCGGGCGCACGCCTGCGCGACCTGGACGTGATTCCATCGCCCTACGCCACCGGCCTGTTTGACCAATTGATGGCGGATGTCAGCGATGAGGAATGGCTGATCCTTTGGGAGACGAACCGGGGCTGCCCGTTCGCCTGCACCTTTTGCGATTGGGGTTCGG
>CAJWVP010000257.1 GCA_913048145.1 uncultured Rhodospirillaceae bacterium | reverse complement strand
CCCATTCAGCCTCTACGTAATCAGTAAGCGACCGCACGCGCTGCGCTTCCTTTGGATCAGCCATGTCGAAAATGATCCGCGACATCTTTGGGCCGAATGCCACCAACTGACGCGGTGAGTTGGACATGACGAACCCCGGCGGCACCGTAAAGGCGATGCGTAGGTCCGGATGCATGAACGACCGCCCGCGGCGCACGCCCTGGGACGGATCGTCACCAAATACCAGGCCATCGATGGCCTTAAGATAGGCCGTCCGGCGAACTTTCGGGTTCTTCAAAACCCGTCCCTTAGCAAGCTTGATAGCCTGCCGAATACGATCCTCAGTGCGTGGGTGCGTGGACATAATATTGTGATTGACGCTGTTGCGGCCCTGTTCCCGGGCTTCTAGGTCGCGATGCACCTTTAGCTTTTTGAAGAAACTGGTCATGCCATCCGGCGAATATCCCGCCCGCGTCATATAGCGCACGCCCAACATGTCCGCCTCCATTTCCTGGCTCTGGGAATACTGCTGCAGCGCAGCCTGGGCGCCAAAACTTGCCATCTGACCGAGCCCAGACGGCACGCCCGCAGCGCTGCCCAACACGCCAAGCACGGTCATGCCGATGTTGGCGGCCATGGCAGAGGAATAACGTTGCGCCGAGTGTCGCGCCGTCACATGACCAATCTCGTGAGCCAAAACGCCCGCTACTTCCGATTCATTCTCCGCCAGAGCCAACAAGCCCCGGGTGATATAGATATAGCCGCCGGGCAGTGCGAAGGCGTTGACGCGATGATCGTTCAACACTGTGAACCGCCATCTTATATTGGGTAGCTCAGAAAGCGCCGCCAACTGCGACCCAATACGCGCGATGTAAGCGCCGACCTCGATCGCGTCATAGGCCCCCCCCAATTCCTTAAGAACCTTAGGGTGCTCCTCAGCACCAATCTCCGATTCCTTTTCTATAGACATGAAGGCAGTGAAACTTTGCTGACCAGTGGCCGGATTGGTAGAACAAGCACCAAGGCCCATCATGGCGCCGGCGAGTCCGAGTGCGGTCAGAAATTTTGAGAGATCGCTCATGGATTATACAACGCGTTGGTTATTCTAAGATTATGCTGCCCGTGAAATGGACGGGCAAGGGCCCGCTGGTTTTGTGCACCAATTCACCTATGATCCCGACCATGGATGCTCCCTCCCGCGGCGATCGGAATAGCGCCGTTTCCGCCTTCATGCTCTGGGCTAACTTGCCCACGAACACGCGCGGCATGCTGTTGATGGCCACATTCGCAGGCGTCGTGTCATTAGGGCACGTCATCGCCCGCCACTTGAGCCAGGATTTCCACCCCATGCAGGCGGCGTTTTTCCGGACCATCGTGCCGCTGGTGATACTAACGCCCATCCTCATGCGTCAGGGGCCGGGGTGGTGGCGGACGACCCGGCCGGGCCTTCAGTTCTTACGCGGTCTTGTCGGCGGCATTTCCATGCTGACCTGGTTCTATGCGTTGGCGCTAATCCCCGTGGGTGACGCCACGGCGCTTAGTTTCACGGTGGTGATCTTCGCTTCCATGGGCGCCGTTGTGGTACTTGGCGAGCGCATGGGCGCGCGGCGCTGGGCCGCCATCGCGGTGGGAATCGTCGGCACCTTAATCATACTCCGTCCCGGCAACGAAGGATTGAGCGTCGGCGCCCTGGTGGTCTTGATCTCAAGCCTGTTCTGGGCGGCGGCATTGTTGACCGTAAAGGTCCTGGCGCGGACCGATTCTTCGATCACCATTGTCTTTTACTCATCCATCTACTTCACCATCCTGGCCGGGATTCCAGCAGCCTACTACTGGCGGACGCCAGACCTGGAACAGTTCGCCCTCTTTGTGAGCGTGGGGCTGTTGGCGACGATCGCCCAACTGGCCATGACCGGCGCCCTGAAGATCGCTGAAACGACAGCGATCATGCCCATGGATTTTACCCGGCTCTTGTGGGCCGCCGGGTTGGGTTACATCTGGTTTGGGGAATTTCCCGATCGCTGGACCTGGGCCGGCGGCGCCATAGTCTTCGCTTCGACCATTTATATCACCTATCGGGAAAACCGCGCCGAGAAAGGGGGCCAGGGCGGAGGCCCTGTGGACGAGTCACCTCACTAAACGCCGGGTTGGCCCGTCAAACGGACCCCGCGGCCAAGTTGCGCCTCACGACGGCCGATGTAGAGGCTGGAGACGAAAATCACCGCCGCGCCGATCCACGTCCAAGCATCCGACACCTCGCCGAAAGCCAGCCAGCCCAGAAGGGCGGCGAAAGGCAAACGAGCAAAATCAAAGGGCAGGATAGCCGATGCGTCAGCCAAAGACATGGCCTTGACCAAGGTGACATGCGCTAACGTCGCCACCGGGCCGATCATCGCGATGCCGAGCCAAAGATCGGAGGGCGGCGTTTCCCAAACGGTCCAGGCAAGCACGCCGGAAATAGGCAGCAGATAAAGACCCACGTAAAACACCACCTTGGTGGGGTCTTCCGTCCGTGACAGAGATTTTACGATTAGCAGTGTCACCGCGGCACAACCCGCGGCCACTAGCACCGCCCAATGAGCGAGGGTCATCTCTATGACGCCTGGTCGCAGGATGATCATGGCGCCTAGAAAGCCGACGATAGTGGCGGACCAGCGTCGTATGCGGACAGTCTCGCGCAGAATCAACGCGGCGCCGACAGTGGCGAAGATGGGGGTGACGAAACTTATGGCTACCACATCGGTGATTGGGATGATTGAAACGGCGTAAAACCAAGTTAGCATGCCGCCAAGCGTGAAGGCGGCGCGGGCCAGATAAAGCGCCATGCGATCCGTCTTAAGAACGCCGATACCGTTCTTGAACAACCAGGGCAACATGCACAGCTGGGCTGTGGCCAGTCGGAAGAATACGACCATGTAGGGATGCATGTCGCTAGTCAGATCGCGTGCCAATGCTGCTACACCGGCCATCATGGCACAGGAGAAGATCATCCAGAGAACCCCCTGGATCACGTTGGGGGCGGCGGGCTTGAACATTAGGCGGCGCTACTCCCGCATGGGTTCACGGGTACTAGCAGATGCGTGGGCGCGGCACGGGCCTTTTCCATGGTCAGTTGATGTCCAGGGGGAAAATAGGCCGGCGCAAGTTCTTGTAAGGCAACCGATTGTAGTCCTTTGTGGCCAGCGCACCAGAATCAACAATCAGAATATGGCGGGCGATGGGTGCGAACGCGGCGCGGAAATGATGCATGGATTTGACCGCTACCACGGCCTTCTGAGAAGGATCGATGCCAGCGTGGGTAAAGGTCTCGAGTTCCGTGCACTGAATGCGCTTCGAAGCCACGACGATGTCAACCCCGCCCACTCGAAGCACGGCGGTTGGACCGAGCCGCTGAATGACGCCGCGCCATCGAGGCCCTTGGGCCACATAGGTCCCGTCGGTGACAGCGGCAACCTGGCCGCTCAGTTCCAAAGGCGGTCCGAAGGCCGGGTCAACCTTGCCGCCCATGCGCACCGAAACGTCCGCGCCGACCCCCGCCTTGGTCAGCTGGACTGCAGTTTCCGGGTCGCAGATCATACCAAAGGCCGCCTTCTCCAACCCGGCGTCCAACATGGCCTTGAGCAGGAAAGTTGAGTCCCCATAGGCCCCCGCGCCCGGATTATCGCTAGCGTCGGCGATGACAACTGGTCCGGCTCCATCGGCGAGTGTCGACAGGCGGCCCATTGCCTCTGCCGCGCCGAGGTATTCGTTGGAGTCAAAATGCCGCTGTTCCCAGGCAAAATGCATATAGGCCTCGGCGATAGTCCGGTATCTGGCCGCCGGTCCGTCGCCGGTAACCGCCACCGACGGGCCCACCTCGGGGAAATCGGCGGGGGTGAAACCAGCGTGCAGGCTGACGGTCAGTACACCGGGATCTTTTTCCTCTAGAGCCTCGGCCCGGGCCATGAGCTGAGTCATGGGGTTGTCGACGGTTGTACGACCGTGATCCAACCCAACCAGCATGTTGCGCCGCGCCAGGTGCACGCGGGGGGCGACTTCGCCCTTCATGGCCCGGTCCAGGATCCAGGACGCACGCGCCGCAGTTGTCGGCGTACGAGTCGGCGCACTCGAGGACCGCCCGGTCCTGCGCCACAAAGTTGCTGCATCCAATAAACCCCGAGTCCGCGCCCCATCCGTGTTCGACTACCATGCGGGCGTCGTCGCGCATCGTGAAATTGCCGGTCGCCACGGCGGACGCTCCGCCTGAGATGTGGTCAATCGTCAGCGAGGCTGCGCGGCGGCAACGTGCGAGTATTTTACTACGTCTGAGGAGCGGCAGCGGCGTCAGCAGCAGCTTTCTCCTCTGCCGCCTTGGCAGCCGCCGCCTCCTCTGCTGCGCGCTGACCTCCCACCTTCGGGCGAAACACGGGCGAGCGGAACGGGCAGGATACGACGGGGGGAAGAGGGTCAGTAGCGAGCAGGATGCTACCAGCGGCAGCGACACTAGCACGACATGGCAGGAGGAGCAGAAACAGCAGCAGCGGCGGCGGCGGCGGCAGCAGCAG
>CAJWVP010000256.1 GCA_913048145.1 uncultured Rhodospirillaceae bacterium | reverse complement strand
TGCGACTTTTAACCCGTTGACGCCCAAGTTAACCCATGATATCCCATTTTATCCCAAATATTATCTTGATGATGTCTGGGTCAGGTCTGTGTTCCGAGGTTGGCGCCAACATCAGCGAGTGCAGTCCGTGGTAATGGGAGGCCAGTAAAATCTGGGCTTCCCTCACGCCGGAAGAATCCGGCGAAACGTAGGTTGAATGGGGTCTCTGATGGCATTGTTCGTCGGTCGCCACGTAAACAAGATTGATAAGAAGGGTCGGGTCTCTGTCCCGAAGCCCTTCCGCGCTGCCTTGCAATCCGTCGGCAGTCAGACCTTGTATCTGTACCCCCTTTTCAAGGTGCCAGCAGTTGAGGCCTGTGATGAGGCGTTCATGTCGCGCCTCAGCGCCAGCCTTGATGACTTGGACATGTTCTCCGACGAACAGGACGACTTGGCCGCCATCGTTTTAGAGAATGCACACGCCTTGCATTTCGACACGGAAGGCCGGGTCCAGTTACCCAGAGAGATCGTCGAGCATGCGGACATCGCATCAGAAGCCGTTTTCGTTGGCCGCGGCGCGCGGTTCCAGATTTGGACACCGGCGGCTTATGAGGCAAACCGGGCCCAGGCCTTCGAGCGGGCCAAGGCCCGCGGCGCTACTCTTAAACTGCGGCCCGGCGATGACCGTGAGGGCGGCGCATGACCACCGCCCAACACATTCCTGTCATGTTGAACGAAGTTCTAGAGGCTTTGGCGCCCCGTTCGGGCGCTGTCTACGTTGACGGCACCTTCGGCGCCGGTGGGTATTCCCGCGCATTCCTGGAAGCGGCGGACTGCACGGTCTGGGGTATCGATCGCGATCCCTTGGCTGTGAAAAACGGTGCGCGCATGGCCGCAGATTTCCCGAGCCGCCTAACCGTGCTGAACGGTCGTTACGGGGATATGGCAGACCTCTTGGCCGATGTGGGCGTCGCGCAAATCGATGGACTGGCGTTGGACATCGGTGTCTCCTCCATGCAGATCGACGATCCGTCGCGGGGGTTCTCCTTCCGTGAAGATGGTCCCCTGGACATGCGCATGGGCGATAATGGTCAGACGGCCGCCGACGTGGTCAACGAACTAGCCGAGCGCGAGTTAGCCGAGATTATATATAATTACGGCGAGGAACGGGCCTCCCGGAGGGTTGCGCGGGCCATCGTCGAGAGCCGCGCGCGCACCATGATCACCCGCACGGCGCAATTGGCGAATTTGGTGCGTGGCGTTGTCGCTAAGTCACGCGATGGCATTGACCCCGCGACGCGGACCTTTCAGGCGCTGCGCATCTACGTGAACGACGAACTGGCCGAGCTGGACCGCGGGCTGGAAGCGGCGGAAGCGCTGTTGGGGCCCGGCGGATGCCTAGCGGTGGTGTCGTTCCACTCCCTTGAGGACCGGCGCGTCAAAACCTTCCTGCAGGCCCGCAGCGGTAATGCGGCCCGGCCGTCCCGGCACATGCCTATCGATACCGTGGTTGCTGGCGCGCCCACCTTCCAGTTTATCAAGCGAGGCGCAGTCAAGCCTACGGCGGCGGAAACGCGCGCTAATCCCCGGGCCCGTTCGGCGCGCCTGCGCTGGGCCGTGCGGACGGAGGCAGCAGCATGAGACAGTCGACCCTCGCCCTCGTCCTGCTCACCGTTGCGGTTGGCGTCGGCCTGTTCCTGGTCAAATACCGGGTGCAGAGCCTCGAGGCGCAGCTGCAGACCCTCAATCGTGATATCGCCCAGGATCGCGAGCGCATTCACGTGCTGCGCGCCGAGTGGAGCCATTTCAACGAGCCGGATCGTCTTCGGGCGCTGGCCGGCCGGCATCTGGACATGATGCCCGTACAGTCGGAACAGGTCGTTGAGCGCGACCGCATGGAAGAGAAACTTCCTGAACGTCCCGAGACCCCATCGGATCAACTAGCCGCAGAAAGCGGCGACAACGCTGGAAAGGAGTTCCGGCCATGACGATGACCGCACATAGGATTGTGGCGAAGCGCCGCCACATGGAAGGTGTCCGTAAACAGGCCCTGGAAACGGGGCGAAGCCGATTACTCCTTACCGGCATGGTATTTACCGTGGCATTTGCCGGGATTGCCGGACGGTTGGTTGACCTGACCGTACTGAACGGCGCCACCGAACCTCGGGTCGCCAGCGCCGTAATCGGTGAAAGCCAGGTCAAGGGCCGGGCCAATATCGTAGATCGCAACGGCATCATCCTGGCTGCGAGCCTGCCCACCGTGTCCTTGTCGGTGGACCCGACGCTGATCATCGACCGAGGCGAGGCCGTAGATGGATTGATGGCCGTGTTCCCGAACATGAGCCGCGAAGAGATTGCGATCCGCCTCAGCGGGAAGGGACGATTCTCGTGGCTGGCCCGCAACCTCACGCCGAAACAGCACCAGGGTGTTATCCGTCTAGGCATTCCAGGCCTGCAGTTCCACCGGGTCGAGCGGCGGGTCTATCCGCACGACCGACTGGTTTCCCATGCTCTCGGGATAACCGACGTGGATGGCCAAGGGATCACCGGAATCGAAAATCATTTCGACCAGAGCCTGCGCACCAACGGTGCGCCGCTGCGGCTGTCCATCGACCTCCGGGTCCAGTCCGTCATGCGCGAGGAGTTGATCGACGCAATGGCCGAGTTCAAGGCTATCGGCGCGACCGGTCTGGTCATGGATGTGCGTAACGGCGAGATCATCTCCATGGTGTCCTTGCCTGACTTCAATCCGAACCAGCCGGGCGACATGACTGGTGATGCCGCCTTCAACCGCGCCACCAAGGGCGTCTATGAGATGGGCTCCACGTTCAAGCTATTCACGGCGGCCATGGCCTTGGATTCGGGAACCATTTCCATGGCTGGTGGCTATGACGCGTCGAAGCCGATCCGTGTGGCGCGGTTCACCATCAAGGATTTTCATGCCAAGAATCGTTGGCTGTCCGTGCCCGAGATCATTCTGCATTCGTCGAACATCGGTGCGGCGAAGATGGCCGTTGATTTGGGCGGCCCAGCACAGCGCGCCTACTTGGGTAAATTCGGCTTACTGAAGCCCGCCGGGTTGGAGTTGCCGGAGGTGGGGGCACCGTTGATGCCGTCCGTTTGGCGGCCCATCAACACGATGACCATCTCTTATGGTCACGGCATTTCTGTGAGCCCCGTACAGGTGATTACTGGCGTAACCGCTTTGGTCAACGGTGGCGTCTACAGAAAGCCGACCCTTCTGAAACGGCAAGGACCGCCCACGGCCGGCCAACAGGTGATCACGCCTGAGACGTCCAGTCACATACGTAGCCTTATGCGCCTTGTCGTCAGCAAAGGTACGGGCCGCAAGGCGAACGTTCAAGGCTATCTGATCGGCGGCAAGACCGGCACGGCGGAAAAGATTTCGAGCCGGGGCTATTCAAAATCGTCGAAGATCGTTTCCTTCGTCGGCGCCTTCCCCATGAACGCGCCGCGCTATGCAGTGCTGGCCATCGTTGATGAACCGGTCGGTAACAAGCGCACCTACAATTACGCCACCGGCGGATGGGTGGCTGCGCCGGTGGTCGGTAAGGTGGTCGAGCGCATTGGTCCCATGCTCGGAATTGCGCCGGACCCGGAGGCGGCGATTGCCCTGCCGGAGATCAAGATGGCGAAAACCAAGCGTACGGTGCGCCCAAAGATCCGCAAGGCTAGCTGGGAAAAATCCGTGGCCTTGGCCTTGGCTGTGAGTGGTAAAGCCGGAAGCCAGACGGCAGAGGAGGAACGCGTGGTCATGCGGGCGCGCAAGGCGCTGCAGCGCGCCGTTTCCACCAGCGAGGCCCAACGGCTCTTGGCGGCAACATTGCGATCGACCTTGGAGAGGAAAGTTGTGGCTCGTTGAGCTGATGGATGGAGATGTCGGAACGGGAATGAACGCTGCGGCTTTCGGCGATATTCAGATTTCAGGTATTACATGCGATTCCAGAGAGGTGCATGCGGGTTATCTGTTTGCCGCGATCCCCGGTGCGCAGGATGACGGCCGGCGATTCATTCCCGACGCTCTGAAACGCGGGGCGGCTGCGATCCTGGCGCCGCCGGGCACCACTATCGAGCCGCCAGAGACCCCTGTCCCCATCATCGCCGACGACAATCCACGCCGCCAATACGCTCTCATGGCGGCGCGTTTCTTCGCTGATCAACCGGCAAATATCGCCTGTGTGACGGGCACCAACGGCAAGACATCCGTGGTCTCGTTCCTCCGCCAGATCCTGGCCGCCGCTGGCTATCGGGCGGCCAGTGCCGGAACTTTGGGCGTTGAACTCAGCGGATATGCGGATGGCGCTGCGCCGACGCTTCGCCACGCTATTAATTTGACGACCCCGGACCCTGCCGATCTGCATCGTAGTCTTGCGGAGTTGGCCAGTCACCGGATCGATCACCTGGGTCTAGAAGCCTCCAGCCACGGACTGGCGCAGTACCGGCTGGACGGAGTTCGGGTTGCTGCCGCCGCGTTCATCAACTTGACTCGCGACCATCTGGACTATCATGGCGACGAAACCGCTTACCTGGCGGC
>CAJWVP010000255.1 GCA_913048145.1 uncultured Rhodospirillaceae bacterium | reverse complement strand
CATAATGTTTGCGTAATCAATCGGATCAGTGCGGGGCATGTAGGCTGGTTTTCCTGGGGCTAATTGTAAGATCCGAAAGACATGCCCTCCGTCTGGTGGCGCAATTCCGGGTAATTTTCGATAGGCTGGGTCATCGGTTCCCTCAAGGCCACCATTTATGTGGGAAGACGCCCGATCTGCAGCCCAGATTAGCGCGCCTTGGTGTCCTGATGGCATTTCGAGGACGTTTTCTGCTGGTTCGTCTTTTATAATGACAGCTTTGCCTTCCGAATCGTGCCCGGTTACGACCCTGCGAAGAATGAGTGAATTTTCTGAGCTCATTTGTATTTCCCCTCACCAGTGATACGGGACGAAGAAACCCATAGCAGTGGTTATTCTATCTTATTCTCAGTAGCCGAACGATAGGCCGCCGTTGCCGGGCTAACGGCTGACGGCTATCATCTGTGGCGATTTCCCTGACGTTGTCACCAGAGATTATTCAATTTATGAGCGAACCTTTGCAAATCGGCACTGCAGCATTCGTTCGTATCGCGGTGGATATTGGCGGTACCTTCACGGATATCCAGGTGCTGGACGAGGACAGCGGCGCCTGTTTTGCACATAAGGTGGCGAGCCGTCCCGATGACCCTGCCGCCGCCTTGATCGATGGTCTGCAACAAGCCGCCGAACGCTTCGGATTTGATTTGTCGCAGGTCAGTATGCTGATCCATGGCACTACGATCGCAACGAACGCGGTCCTTGAGCGTAAGTTGCCGATGGGCGCTCTGGTGACAACTTCAGGCTTCGAAGATGTCTTGGAGATCGGTAGGCATCTGCGCCGGGATGTGTATGCAAATCGGGCCGAGCCGCGCAGCCTACTTATTCCCCGTTCGCGCCGTTTTGGCGTTGTCGAGCGCATCCGAGCTGATGGTCGTGCGGAGTGTGAACCAACACCAGATGAACTGAAAGTTTTGACCGCTCATATTGCCGGATCCGGCGCAGAAACCCTGGCGGTCTGCTGTTTGAATGCGCATGTGAACAGCGATCATGAACGTGCGATCGCCGCCGCCATTGCTACGGAAATACCGACGTTGCCCATATCCCTGTCTTCCGATATCAGTCCCGAGTTCCGGGAGTTCGAGCGCACATCCACCACGGTGTTGAACGCCCTGCTGATGCCGGTGGTGGGTGATTATCTGGCCCGCCTGGAGAACCTGCTGCGCGGCCAGGGCCTTATGGCCCCCGTTTATCTGGTTCAATCAAATGGCGGTGTGGCGACGCCCGCGATAGCCGCTAGTCAACCGGCGCGACTATTGTTATCTGGTCCCAGCGGCGGCGCACGGGCGGCGAAGATTCTGGCCGGTACCTTGGGCGAGAGAAACCTGGTGGCGGTCGATATGGGCGGTACCAGCTACGACGTTTCCTTGGTCCAAGACGGCCGTATTCGCCTCATTAATCTCGGCGAAGTCGACGGCTGTCCCGTGCGCCTTCCCATGGTGGAAATGCGGACCATCGGTGCTGGCGGTGGTTCTCTGGCGACAACCGATGATGGCCAAAGCCTTCGGGTCGGCCCACATAGTGCCGGGGCTGACCCGGGCCCGGCCTGTTATGGTCGTGGTGGGGAGCGCCCTACGGTGACCGATGCCAACTGCCACCTCGGGCGGATTGATGCCAGCCACTTTCTTGGCGGAAGCATGACTCTGCATCCCACGGTGGCGGCACGGGCATTGGAGAAGGAGGTGGCGGAGCCTCTCGGCATGGATCTCGATACGGCCGCGGACGGTGTGTTGCGTGTGGCGGTCAGTCATATGGCTTCCGCAATTCGCCTGAGCCTGTTTGAGAAAGGCCTCGACCCAGCCGACTTTGCGCTCGTGTCCTTCGGTGGCGCCAGCGGTTTGCATGCTTGCGATACGGCAACGGACCTCAACATCCCAACAGTGATTTTTCCACGCGATCCAGGCACGCTGTCGGCTTGGGGCATGCTATGGTCCGACATCACCCACAATATCTCCCGATCCATGTTGATGCCGGCCTGCGACGATGCGGAACGTCACCTCGCGCCTGTTATTGCGGCGATGACCGAACAGGGCCATGAAAGCCTTGCAGCCGACGGCATTGGGTCCGCCGATCACCGCATTGAGTTTGAATTGGATTTGCGGTATCCCGGCCAAGCTTATGAAATCGCCACGCCCTATCGGCAAGCAGAGGGAATAAGCGCGACGCTAAGTGCTTTCCATGATGCACACCAGGCCCAATTCTCTCACTGCGACGAAACGAGTCCCGTGGATATTGTCAACGTGCGCATGACGGCGCACGGCTTGCTCCGAAAACCGGCCGCTGCGCCTGCGATCGCGCTAACCAAGGTCGCCCAATCGAACATGCGCCAAGTTTATCTTGATGGCACCTGGCGGAGCCTGCCCGTTTACGAGCGCCAGCATCTACCTGATTATGAACTGATCGGCCCGCTGATCATCGAAGATCCTCATTCAACGCTTCTGATACCAACGGGCTGGTCCTTGAAGCTTGCCCTGGCGGGAGAAATTATCGCCAGATATGATGGCGCTGAACCATGAGTGAGATCGATCCAGTTCGCGTAGAGATTATCCGTAACGCCCTGGTGTCGGCGGCAGAAGAAATGAGTGTGACAATTTGGCGGACGTCGCGCTCCTCCGTGGTCAGAGAAATCCTTGATTACTCCACATGCGTATTTGATGCCGATGGTCATTCTGTGGCTCAAGCTGCCCGCATGCCCGTGCATCTCAATTCCATGGCGGCGTGTCTCGAAGATTTGCTGGCCGGCCCCATGCCGATTGAGGGCTGGAATGACGGTGATATCATTGTCACCAACGATCCTTACAGCGGCGGTCAACATCTCCCGGATATTCTGACCTTCAAGCCGGTCTTCTTTGAAGGCCGGCGCATCGCCATTGCCGGGGTCTTGGTCCACCATCTTGATGTTGGAGGCGGGGCGGCTGGCAGCTACGACGCCAGCGCGACGGAAATCTATCAAGAAGGCTTCCGCATTCCACCGCTGAAGATCGATGAGGGAGGACGGCGCAACCAGGCTGTGATTGAGCTGTTGTTGGCCAATAGCCGGGAGCCGGCCAACGTGGGCGGGGATTTTGCCTCGCAATTGGCGGCATTGGATATTGGCGTTGCCGGGTTGCAACGGATCGCACAACGATACGGGGCTGACGCGCTGGCTGAGGCCACCAAAACAATTCAGAACTTCTCCGAAACAGCCATGCGGCAGCTGATTGGTGCTGTCCCCGACGGCGTATACGCGTTTGAGGATTTTGTTGATGATGACGGCATCGATTTGGATCAACCGCTGAAAATTAAGGCCGTCCTGCACGTTACGGGCGATCAATTGATGGTGGATTTAACAGGCTCCAGCGATCAGGCCCGAGGGCCTGTTAATTGCACCCTGAATATGACCCGTTCAGCCGTGATTTGCGCGATGCTGATGTCGATCGGATCGGAGGTGCCCGCCAATGCCGGTTGCTATCGACCGATCAGCATTTCCGCGCCTGAGGGAACGGTTGTTAATGCCCGCCATCCCGCACCGGTGGCGAACCGCATGGCGGTCGGGCATCGCATCGTCAACGCGGTCATGGGGGCGTTTGCCCAGGCTTTGCCCGACCAGGTGCCCGCGGCTTATTACGGTGTGAGTTATGCCTACGCCTTGAACGCGGAAAATGCCGACGGCAGCCGTCAGGTTTATTTTGATCTCGAATGTGGCGGCTGGGGCGGTCATCCCGATAGCGATGGGGCTGACGGATTTTCTTGCGGCTTTCACAACATCGCCAATTCCCCCATGGAGATGATCGAAAGTGTCTACCCGGTAACCTTTCTGCGCTATAGCCTGATCCCGGGCTCCGGGGGGGCAGGGAAACACCGGGGTGGATTGGGCCTAGCGCGGGAGTTTCGCCTCGACGCCCCAGCCGGCAGTTTCGCGGCGAACCTGGACCGCTTCACGATCGCACCCTATGGCTTGGGTGGTGGTGAGGTGGGGCGCCCTGGCCGTCTCATGTTCCGCCCCGCTGCCAGCACTGAGGAACAAGCGCTGTCCTCAAAAGTATCGGGGTTGCGCCTGCAAAGTGGTGATGTGGTGCGGCTCGAAACCGCTGGCGGTGGCGGTCATGGACCAGCGTCCAAGCGCGACCCGAAGGCCTCGGAGCATGATCGAGAAGAAGGCTATATAAGTTAGTTGACAGGTTTTGGGGTAAGGATAGCCCTCTTCAAATGTTGAAACTCGAAAATGATATGGTCCACGCAAGGTCGCAGCGACCCATCTCACCGAATCTGGTATTAGCGAGTCCATACTCATGTCTGTTGTGGGATGAACAAACCCAAGCCAAGCTAATATCTATACCAAGAAGGCCAAACGTAACAAGCTGGCTAAAAAATCCATAGATATGCTTGAAGACGGGGAACAGAACTAGGCTAGAAGCTACACAAAATAATTTATTTTTTTATATTAAATCTTTAAGGGTAGGGTGGTGGGCCCGGCAGGACTCGAACCTGCAACCAGACCGTTATGAGCGGCCGGCTCTAACCA
>CAJWVP010000254.1 GCA_913048145.1 uncultured Rhodospirillaceae bacterium | reverse complement strand
AAGTACCGACTCGCAAGGAAGCCAAAGCGCTGTTACTTGGTACCCAGTGGGGCATATCGTCGCCCATCTCGGTATGTTAGGTGGCTTACTGCTGATCCTGACGGCGTTGTTCACTGCCAATCCGGGGTTGAGCAGTCTGATTTTAAACCATCTCGGAGAAGCCTTCGAGATGATGGCGCCGCAACTGCCGGAAAAAGGCCGACAGCGCTTCGCCGACATGCTGACACCGCTATTCCCCGGCGCGGTGGCGGCAAGCTGGGTGATCATGACTGTGGTCAACAGCGTGATGGCCCAGGGCCTGGTCGTCCGAATGAAAAACGGTATCCGGCCCCGGCCCCAATACTCGGCTATCGATCTGCCCCATTGGCTGTCGTGGCCTCTAGTCGCCGCCGCCGCTGTGGCGTTGGCCGGATCAGGGGAATGGAAATACGTCGGTCGCAATGCCGCTATGGTATTCGCAACGCCGTATTTCCTACTGGGGCTGGCCGTGGTGCACAGCCTTGCCCGCAGGGTGTCATATACGGGACCACTTTTGGTGGTCTTTTATTTGGTGATCGTGGTCTCGCTTTGGGCCACAGTGGTGGTCGCCGGTATCGGGATCGCGGAGCAGTGGTATGGTCTCCGCGGTCGAACACAACCCCCACCATCGCAAACGGGCGACGACGGGGACAACTGAAGTTTCGCCCGGGCCGGCATGTCCGGGCGTAACGGCGGACCATCCGCCGGACAGACGGAGGAGAGTGATCATGCAAGTTATACTATTGGAACGTATCGAAAAACTGGGTCAGATGGGAGATGTTGTAAACGTGAAGCCTGGTTTCGCCCGCAACTTCCTGCTGCCGAAGGGCAAGGCGCTCCGGGCGACGGAGGAAAACATCAAACATTTCGAAACACGGAAAGCGCAACTGGAAGCACAGAACCTGGAGCTTAAGTCCGACGCCAAAGCGGTCGGCACGAAAATGAACGGCGCCACCGTCATTCTTGTTCGCCAGGCCGGCGAAGCAGGCCAGCTATACGGCTCCGTTAACGCCCGCGACATTGCGCAGGCGCTAAACGACAAAGGGTTCATCGTAGGTCGCAACCAGGTCCGCTTGGACCAACCGATCAAAACCCTCGGCCTGCACAACGTCTCCCTGACGCTGCATCCGGAGGTCAGCGTCACCGTGACGGCCAACGTGGCCCGTTCCGAGGACGAGGCGCAAATTCAGACCGAGACCGGCCGCGCCTTGCTCAGCCAGGCCGAGGAAGAGGCCTTGGCCGAGGCTGCCGAAGTTGCCGCTGACGAGGCGGTTGCCGAACAGGCCGAGACCATGTTCGAGGAAGGGGCCGCCCCCGAGGCGACTCCCGATGACAGTGCAGATAACGCCAACAAGGCCGACGATACATCGGCCAACGAAGCGGCTGACGGAGACGATGACGAGGTCGAAAAAGCCAAATAATCATCAATAAATTTAAACTGGAGAGGGCGCACGTAACACGTGCGCCTTTTTTCTGAAAAATCAACTGTCCGATTCGCCAAAATTGACTCCATAAGGCACCGTTTTCCACAACCTGTTACCATGTTCCACAAGCTCTCGGGTTTACAGGTGTTTCATCCCCGTTGAATTCCCCTTTCCCGATTCCGCTTAATCATTAGGGGCTATACTTTCTAACAATCATGTCGACAACATCTCTCCCACCGACCGTGGATAAGGAAACGGTCCCAGCGAATGACGATCTGTCCGTCGCGGCCCCGTTCAGGCAGATGCCGCACAATGTGGAGGCAGAAAAGGCGTTGTTGGGCGCAATTTTCACGAACAATCGAGCCTATGAGACCGTTTCGGAATACTTGAAGCCCGAGCACTTCGCCTTACTTGCACACGGCAAGATATTCGAGGCCTCTGGGCGACTAATCGAGCGCGGGCAGATGGCCGACGCCACGACATTGCACAATTTCTTCCAGAACGACGATTCGCTCTCGGATATTGGCGGCCCCCCTTATCTCGATGAGGTCACGGCCTTCGCTGTCTCCGTTATCAACGCCGGCGAATACGGCAAGCTTATCTATGATCTCTACTTGAAGCGGGAACTAATCAATCTGGGCGAAGACGTGGTCAACCGCGCCTATGGCGGCGAGGTTGACGAGACCGCCTCAACCCAAATCGTGACCGCAGAACAGCACCTTTACGATCTCGCAACAGCAGGGAAATATGAGGGCGGCTTCAAGCCCTTCAAGGACACCATTATCCAGGCTATCGAACAGGCCGAAGCCGCGCACAAGCGCGACGGTAAACTGGCCGGCGTGACAACGGGTTTCCGCGACATGGATTCTTTATTGGGCGGATTCCATCGGTCCGACTTGCTGATCCTCGCCGGACGCCCAGCCATGGGCAAAACAGCGCTGGCGACCAACCTGGCCTTCAATGCCGCCTACACCCATAAACAAACCCAAGGCGCAGAAGGCGCCGTTGTCGGCTTCTTCTCTTTAGAGATGTCCTCAGAGCAGTTGGCCGCGCGTATTCTTTCCGAGCAATCCAATATCTCATCAAACATGATGCGCAAAGGTGAACTCACGGATGATGAATTCTCCCGCCTGGTCATGGCTAGCCAGACGTTACACCAAATCCCCATCTTCATCGACGACACGCCGGCGCTGACGGTCAGCGCACTCCGCACCCGGGCCCGGCGCCTGAAGCGCCAGCACAACCTTGGCCTCATTGTTGTCGACTACCTTCAGCTCATTTCCGGTTCTTCTGGGTCACGAAACGACGGTCGCGTGCAGGAGGTTTCGGAAATCACACGGGGCCTAAAGACGCTCGCGAAGGAGTTGGAGGTTCCAGTGCTGGCGCTATCGCAACTCTCCCGTCAAGTGGAAAACCGTGAGGACAAGCGACCTCAATTGGCGGACCTTCGAGAATCGGGCTCCATCGAACAAGACGCGGACATAGTCATGTTCATCTACCGCGATGAATACTACCTTGAAAAGGCAGAACCCAAACAGCGAGCTGATGAAAGCGGTGAAAAGTTGGCGCAGCGACTTCAGAATTGGGCAGAACGCTTGGCCGATAAAAAGAATAAGGCCGAAGTGATCGTCGCCAAACAGCGTCACGGCCCAGTTGGCATGCTGACCATGATGTTCGACGGCCAATACACCCGCTTCGGCGACCTTGACGAGCGCCATGTGGATGATCGTTACTCCGGTCCATGATCGGAACACCCATCACGAAGGCCATGGCTGGCGCCGTTTTACACATCGACCTGGATGCCGTCCGAAGCAATTACCGCACGCTTGTTGACCAGTTGGGCGGCGTACCGTCTGCGGCCGTGGTCAAGGCGGACGGATACGGCCTGGGCGCCGAGCGCGTCGGCCCTGTGTTGGCGGCAGCTGGTTGCCAGGTATTCTTCGTTGCCCATCTGGTGGAGGGGATTGCGCTTCGCGCCACACTCCCACACGCTGAGATTCATATCCTTAACGGACTTCTACCCAATGCCCTAGATGCATACCGTGAACACGAATTGGTTCCCGTTTTAGGAAGCCTCGGCGATATAACGCATTGGAAATCCTTTTGTGCCGACGCGCCGTTGCCCTGCGACATACATGTGGATACGGGGATGCTAAGGCTCGGCCTGCCACCGGACGAATTGGATATCTTGGCGGATGCGCCGGACGGAGTGAAGGACCTGGACATCCGTTTCGTCATGAGCCATTTAGCCTCTGCTGATGAACCAGAATCAGATCAAAATCTCGCGCAGTTGGCCACCTTCACACGGGCCCGAAAGATTCTACCGATGGGTCAAGCATGTTTTGCAAACTCGTCCGGTATCTTCCTTGGTCCCGACTACCATTTCGACATGGCCCGCCCTGGCGTCGCGCTTTATGGCGCCAACCCGACGCCAGGCCAGCCGAATCCCATGATGCCCACCGTCACGCTTAAGAGCCGCATCTCCCAGGTCCGACATGCAACCCCGGGCGAGACGGTCGGATACAACGCCACCTATCGCGTAGAGGATAAGGCATTAATAGCCACGGTCTCGGTGGGTTACGCGGATGGATATCTACGCTCGCTCTCCGGCGTCGCATCCGGCATGATTGACGGCATAATGGTTCCCCTGGTAGGTCGCGTGTCCATGGATTTAATCTCCTTCGATGTCTCCGCCGTGCCCGAAGCAAAACGTCAGCCTGGCCAATGGATTGAGCTTCTTGGGTCAAACATCAGTGTCGATTCCTTGGCCGCCAAGGCTGGTACCATCGGCTACGAGATCCTGACCAACCTGGGCCAGCGCTATCACCGGGTGTATACGGGCGGGGGGCCAAAATGACCGCGGCGCTAGGTTTCGTGCAAGGAATCGGTCGGGTATTCCTGTCCTTCGTAGCGACAACCGGACGGCTATCGCTTTTCACCATTTCTGGCACGTCGCACTGTTTTCGAGGTCCGTGGTATTTCCGCATCATCGGTCGCCAGATGGTAGAGATTGGCTATTACTCTCTTCCCGTCGTCGGTCTAACCGCCGTCTTTGCCGGTATGGTTTTAGCGCTACAGAGCTACACGGGATTCGCCCGT
>CAJWVP010000253.1 GCA_913048145.1 uncultured Rhodospirillaceae bacterium | reverse complement strand
CCTGCTCTCTCTCTCTCTCTTTCTCTCTCTCTCTCTCTCTCTCGCTCTCTCTCGGGGATGAAGCTTAGGTCCCGCCGTTCGACGCGCTTGCCGAGGTCTGCGCGAAGGCGCGGCTCGAGACCTTCCACGCGGTCGGCTGCAACCTGCAATTCTTCCACACGCCGACGCGCAAGCAGCCGACCGACCGCCTCGCCTATTACCTCGCCTTCATGCGCAACCTCTCGCAGCACGGCGGCAACTACCTCCGCTTCCGCGTCGACATGGACGATCGCGGCCGGGCCAGCTGGGTCGAGATCTGAGGGGCGAATTGCCTGGCCGACCCGAGCGAGGCCTGCAGCGCAAGCAGGCTGGCGCCAAGGGCTTCAAGGACGCCAAGGCTAAGCGCGCCTTCCAACAGCGGTGTGAGCCAGCCCAACTTTCGATAATGTTCATACCCTGCCACCTGCTGAACCATCATCGTGCGGGTGACATCCAGGATGCGCCGATAGGCCCACAGGATTCCAGGCCCCGCACGCCGGCGCGACTGCTCGTGATCTAGACCGCAATACGCGGCCATGGTGAAAGATGAAGGACCACTGGGATAGGCGGCCCGGTAGCGCTTTAAGTCCGCGTTGATCATAGGCCAGGGCTTGAACGGACCGGTCAAAACACCTAACCCCAATTGGGCGGCCAGATCGAAACTTTCTGGGCTGACAGCGGCCATCCAACCTTCGCGAAGGCGCGGCGACGGCGCTGGATTGAGGTCAAAACGCTGCCCACCACGTTCCAACACGCCGGTATCCAGATAACGACGCAATTCGGCCAGGCGGGTACCGAACTGCTCTCGGGTGTTGGACGGGTCCACACCAAAACCATCAAGTTCCGTTTTGGTCACCCCGCGACCGACGCCCCACATCACCCGGCCACCAGACAAAACGTCCAAGGTTGCCAGCCTCTCGGCGATGCGAACTGGATCGTGTATGGGCAAGGGAAGGATGGCGAAGCCTAAGCGGACCGACGTGGTCTCGCGAGCAATGGCCGCCAGCAGCATGTCAGGCGCGGCGCTGGCGCTGTAGTCACCGAGAAAATGATGTTCTGGAAGCCAGATGGCGCCGATGCCGAGTTGGTCGGCAGCCTTGGCGATAGCTATCAGGTCGTCGTAAACGTCCGAAACAGCCGGGGTCACCCCATCTGGCCTTGGTGGGCGCGCGAGCTCGACGAACAAATCAATTTCCATGGCGCGCCAGAGGCCTCCCGACTCGTTTTTGTAACATGGTTTTGCGTCATCTGACACTTTACACATTTTGAATATGTCATTTACTATTGTCCAATAAATTCGTCCGGTCGGAGAGGATTGGCCACGACGCCAACAGGAGAAACGTCATAATGGCTTTGCGCATTCTCACAGGTCTATTCGCCATCATCGTGCTTATTGGAGCGGGATCAGCAGACGCCAGCGGTAAAAAGAATCTACTGCCGGCAATCGAGCCTAACGAGGAAGGTGTCTACGTCCAACCTTGGTTCTATGAATCGTTCCTCAATCTTCGCGAGGATATCAGCGACAGCTCTAAGGAGGGCAAGCAACTGGTGATCCTCTGGGAGCAGCGTGGCTGTCCGTACTGCAGGGAAATGCATCACGTCAACCTGCGCCGCCCAGAAATCGTTAATTACATTCGCAAGAACTTCAACGTGATCCAAATGAACCTTTGGGGTGATCGCGAAGTCACCGATGTAGACGGCGAGGTAACCACGGAAAAGAAGCTGGCGCGTAAGTATCGTGTTCAGTTCACGCCTACGCTCCAATACTTCCCGCCCAGCCTTGACGCGAACTCAAAGGTTCCCGGCCACGATATAGAGGTCTGGCGATTGCTAGGCTATTGGAAGCCCTTTCATTTCATGAACTCTTTCGTCTACGTGAAGGACAAAGGTTACGAGACGGAACCTAACTTCCAGCGTTGGCTTCAAGCTCTCGCGCGTAAAATGGAAGCAGAAGGCAAAGAAGTGAAGCTCTGGTAGGCGCAATCGCCACTATTCTCGGCTGAATACGGCGTTAAAGGCGCCGCCGAAGGTACCATCCTCCAGATACTTCATGCCGAAGTAACCGCCAAACAGAATTGACAATAGCGCCAGGACCGAGCCGATCGCCAACGTCGACATACCGGTGATACCCTGGCCGACCGTACAACCAAGTGCCATAACACCACCAATCCCCATAATAGAGCCGCCGACCATGTGACGCACCATGTCGTCAGCATCGGTAAAGGCCTCGACACGGAACTCGCCCGACGATTTTGCTGCGATGAATGAACCAATAATAATTCCGCCGATAACGGCGATTCCAAAATTAATAGTAGAACCAGTGAAGGTCATCAGGTACTGGATGCTCTCACCCACCGGCGCAACAAAGGTAAAGGACGACAGGGGAATCGGTTCGAAGTCATCAAAACCTATTACACCCGTCACATACCACGCCACCGGCACCAGCACACCTATGATGACACCCCCGGCGACATCGGCCTTAGATGCACGGAAATCCCGGCTCTTGAGGACAAACCATAGAAGGCCGCCAGCCACCATGGCCATGACAATCAAGCGTGCAGAGTCCTCTGGAACCCCAAAAAGGCCGAGAAACGCTGGCATGCCTTGATCCGCCATGCCAGTCGCCAATAGATCCACGTTTATAGTGTCTTCCAATTCGACCCGCGCCAAGCCCGTGAGGCCGCGTAGCGTCATGTAGGCAAATATTCCGAGGAACAAGGCTACGACCACGGATTTTAGATTTCCCGCGCCCAGCCGCACCAAAGTCTTGTTGCCACACCCACCGGTCATGGTCATGCCAAACCCGAATAATAGGCCGCCAATAATCGCTCCGGCCCAACCCAAATTAGGTGTCAGATAGATTGACGTAGCCAGGTCAACGGTGCCGGTCATGTGCAGGGCTTGGCTACCCATGACGGCGACCGCAATGGCCAGCATCCATGCCCGGAACCGGTTCCAATCCCCCATGAACACGGCGTCGGAGATCGCCCCCATAGTGCAGAAATTGGTTCGTTGCGCCGTAGCCCCAAAAACCATACCCAGGACAAAGCCAAGGGCGGAGACCAAAACGCCGGCAGGGATTTCTTCCATGACATATCCTTTCAGGGCACTGGATTAGTGAGCGACGCAATCGAACAGGGCTAGATTGCATCATATTCACGTTTTGTAGATTATCAATCAAGAGAGTATGCATTCGGCAGTGTTTAGTGCGAAATCCATTTATCGGCGTTTTGGGGTAATCAATTCATGAATAAGCTAGGGCTGGCCGCCGCCATCTTTTTGTCTTCGGCTTCTGTCATGGTTCTAGAGATCGCGGCAGCCCGACTTCTGGCACCTTACGTGGGTATGTCCATCTACACCTGGACCTGTATTATCGCTACGATCCTGGCCGGTATGTCACTTGGCCACTGGTTTGGTGGACATCTATCGGAAACGGACCCCACCAAGATCAACCGTCGCTTGGCCATACTGTACGGCGCTGCAACGTTCAGTGTGATCCTGGTACCGTTCGTCCTCCGGATCGCCGCACCCAAGCTTCTTGTCGATGGCGCACCGTTTCTGGTCAGCATCAGCGTCCTGACAGCGCTATTGTTCTTCTTACCAAGCGTCCTCATTGCCTGCGTAACACCGATGATTACAAAGATGGCTATCGACGCTAAACCCGAAGCACGCGGCAGGACGTTAGGACGCATGTATGCGCTGGGTGCGCTGGGAAGTATCCTCGGCACCGTAGCCGCCGGTTTCGTTTTCATCTCCTGGATCGGGACCGCCGGTACGATCCTAAGCGTCGCGGCAGCGTTGGCTATCATGGGGGCCGCGTTTGCAGTTACTGCTCGACACAAGCTAACCATAAGCATCGTCGTAGCCCTTCTAGTCATTGCTGCGGTGGCTACGATCCTCGGCCGCACGGCCTTTGCGAGCGTGTGCCTCGAGGAGAGCCGTTATTACTGTATCCGGGTCGTGGATTTCGCTGATCCGGACGCGGACGAAGCGCGTCTCATGGTGTTGGATCACATGGGACACGGGATCAACGAGCGTCGCGACCCGGCCGCTCTGCATAGCTCCTATGTGGAGTTTACTCACGAAATCGCAAAACAACGGTCCCGCCATACCCAAAATCTGCGATCATTCTTCATCGGTGGAGGCGCCTACACATTGCCACGCACATGGGCCGACCGTTTCCCCAATGGACGGCATATCGTCTCCGAAATTGATCCGGCAGTGACCCGCGCCGCGATCGACCATATGTGGTTTCAGCCCCACCCCTCCATCGAGATCATCCATCAAGACGCGCGCCGAATTCTTCAGAACCAGCCACGCGAACCCTTGTTCGACGTGATTGTTGGCGACGCGTTTGCCAAACCGCTCCTCGCGTGCTCTTCGCTGCTCGCCGTGTACGACGCGTGGGTCGCTGCTCGGGGCGCCGCGAGGCTAGTGCATGCAGAGGGATTGCCACTCTACGGTCCCGGGAAGCGATTCGATGGCGCGTCCTTCCTTGGTGCGTCACAGCCCCAAGCGCTGATGCAC
>CAJWVP010000252.1 GCA_913048145.1 uncultured Rhodospirillaceae bacterium | reverse complement strand
TACGGCACATCGGATTCAATCATTTCGCGCCTCGGCTTTCTGAACGACAAGGAAGGAAATCTGGAGAAGCTGGATACAGATATCACGCGCATCCCCTACTTCTGCTCCGGCTGCCCGCACAACTCATCAACAAAGGTCCCCGAGGGATCCAAGGCGGCAGCCGGCATCGGCTGCCACTATATGGCCATCTGGATGGACCGAGAGACTGAAACCTTTACCCACATGGGCGCCGAAGGTACCAATTGGATAGGCCAAGCGCCGTTCATCAACCGCGACCACATGTTCGTCAATATTGGCGACGGAACTTATTTCCATTCGGGCATCCTGGCCATACGCGCTGCTGTCGCGTCCGGCGTCAACATTACCTATAAGGTTCTCTACAACGACGCCGTTGCCATGACCGGCGGACAATCAATGGACGGGCCGCTCGACCCCGCGATAATCACGCGCCAAGTGGCGGCGGAAGGCGTCAAACACATTGCGGTCGCTTCTGATGAGCCAGACAAGTACCCCATGGGCACCCAATGGGCGTCGGGCGTGACCTTCCACCACCGGCGCGACCTGGATTCCCTGCAGCGCGATTTCAGGGAACGGCCCGGCGTTTCAGTGATCATCTACGACCAGACCTGCGCCGCGGAGAAACGCCGCCGGCGCAAACGAGGCACCTTCCCCAATCCGGCCAAACGCGCCTTTATTAATGAACTCGTGTGCGAAGGCTGCGGCGATTGCGGCACCGCCTCGAATTGCGTCTCCATCACGCCGAAGGAGACGGAATTGGGCCGCAAGCGCGCCATCGACCAATCCGCCTGCAACAAAGACTTCACCTGTATCGAAGGGTTCTGTCCCAGCTTTGTGACAGTACACGGCGCGGAGCCTCGAAAACCGAAATCCGCAGCCCCTGGCGCCGGAGAAATCCCGTTCCCAGCCCTTCCGGATGCCCCCGTGGCGGAATCCGCGGATCCTTATTCGATCGTGATCGCCGGCGTGGGCGGGACGGGCATCGTCACGATATCAGCGCTCTTGGCCATGGCTGCGCATATGATGGGAAAGGGCGTGACGGTTCTCGACATGGCGGGTTTGGCACAAAAGAACGGAGCCGTCTTCAGCCATGTACGGGTCTGTGATGATCCGGAGAAACTTCACGCGGTTCGCATCGCCGCCGGTGGCGCGAACGCTATGTTGGGCTGTGACATGGTCACCAGCGGCAGCTATGAGACCCTTTCGAAATTGCAGGCCGGCCGCACGCGCGCCGTCATCAACGGTCAGAAAACGATGACGGCGGATTTCACCCGCGACCCAGATCTGAATTTCCCTGAGCGTCGCCTGCACAAAGCGATCCATCTTGCCGTCGACGGCGTGGAAACGGCGCCGGACAACACCCAGGTTGAATTCATCGAAGCAACGGCTTTAGCCCGTGACCTCATGGGCGATACGATCGGAGCCAATCTCTTTTTAGTCGGATATGCCCTACAGAAGGGATTGCTGCCGCTGAAGGTTGATGCGCTGCATGCGGCCATCGAGCTCAACGACGTCGCACCCGAATTTAACAAACGTGCTTTATTATGGGGCCGCCGTGCCGCGCATGACGCCGCGGCCGTCCGCGCCGTGCTGACAACGGCCGTGCACCGAACCTTGCCTGCACTCGGAGCGTCTGAAGACGACATGGCTTTCATTGAACGCCGCGAAGCGGATTTGACCGCCTACCACAACGCCGCCTACGCGAAGACCTATGCGGATCTCATTGCTGACGTCGCAGCCGCAGAAGAGGCCGCCACTCCAGGCGCCACGGCGCTTCGCGAAACCGTCGCCAAGGCGCTCTACAAGGTGATGGCAATCAAGGATGAATACGAAGTGGCGCGCCTCTACACGGACGGACGGTTCGAAAAAGCCGTCCGCGACCAGTTCGCGGACGGCGCCGAACTGACCTTCCATCTAGCACCACCCTTGTTTGCGGAACGGGATCCGGCCACAGGCCTTCTACGCAAAAAGGAATACGGCCCCCGGATGTTCACGGCGTTCAAGATTTTGGCCGGCCTGAAATCGCTGCGAGGCACGCCCTTCGACATCTTTGGCTGGACGAAAGAGAGAAAGGCCGAACGCGCGCACCGTGATGATTACATAGCGACGCTTCAAAATGTTATCGATGGCCTGAACATCGAGAATCACGAACTTGCCATCGATATCGCCGGGCTTCCCCTTTCGGTCCGCGGATTTGGCCATGTTTGGGAGCAAAACCGTCAGATCGCCGAGACCCGTCAACGCGCCCTTATGACCTCGTTCTTTGCCGGCGCGGACGGCCGCGCCGCCGCCGAGTAGGGTAAGCGATCCAAGGGATCGTGTTTAACGAGTTAGGCATTGCATTTTGCTCGACCATGCTGGTTGAGCTTCACGATGCTGCTAACGATGACCACCATAACGAACGAGAACATTTGGTTCTCCACCGACAGGCTCCCCTAATTTTAAACGCTTTTTGTGGGCAGGGATTGGTCGCCTCAGGGATTGCCCATGGCGGTCATATGAAGGACACTTCGCAGATGCTAAAGTTTGCCGCTAATTTGACCATGATGTTCAACGAAGTGCCCTTTCTGGACCGCTTCGACGCTGCCCGTGATGCCGGTTTCAATGGGGTTGAGTTCTTATTCCCATACGATTTTCCAGCCCATGACGTGGGCCAACGGGTCCGCGACAATGGACTAACGCAGGCGCTATTTAATTTACCGCCTGGCGATTGGAAAGCCGGTGAGCGGGGGCTCGGCGCGCTGCCCGGGCGCGAGGATGAGTTCAAGGCTAGTGTGGAGAAAGCACTCACCTATGCCGAGGTCACCGGCTGCAAGACACTGCACGCCATGGCCGGTATCGTGGTTTCAAACGCCAATACGGAACAGATGTTCGAGACCTTCGTTGAAAACCTCATCGCGGCCGCGGACCTCTGTGCCGATGCCGGGATCACGATTGTCCTGGAAGCCCTGAACAGCCAGGATGCGCCAGGCTACTTCCTACCCCATATTTCGGATGCAGCACGCGTGGCCCAGGCCGTGGGCCGGCCTAACATCGGACTGCAGTTTGATTTTTACCATGTGCAGATCATGGACGGGGACCTGATCCGCAACTTTGACCTGTACCTTGATGATATTGGCCATATTCAAGTTTCCAGTGTCCAAGGGCGGCACGAACCGGATGATGGCGAAATCAACTACCCCTTCATCTTCGAACATATTAACGCGAGCGCTTATGACGGATGGATCGGCTGCGAATACATGCCCGCCGGCGCAACGCAAGATGGCCTTGCTTGGCTCGATGCGTGGCGGTAGGCGTGAGACCGAGGTGATTTTCCATGAGCATTCTAATTGGCTCCATCGCCGACGATTTCACGGGTGCGACTGACCTGGCAAGCACCCTGGTCGGACAAGGCATGCCGACGGTTCAGGCGATCGGCGTACCCGCCGACAGTTTTGATCCTGGTGACGCCCGCGCCGTGGTGGTGGCTCTGAAATCCCGTGCCAATCCCCCAAAAGAGGCGGTTGCTGATTCCTTGGCCGCGCTTACATGGCTGCAGGACCAGGGCGCGGAACAGATCATTTTCAAATACTGCTCAACTTTCGATTCTACTGATTATGGTAATATCGGCCCCGTGGCGGATGCTTTGATGGACGCATTGGATACGAACTTTACCATTGCCTGCCCCGCTTTTCCGAAAAACGGCCGAACCATCTACAAGGGCTATCTCTACGTAGACGACGTCCTCCTTAGCGAGTCGGGCATGAAGAACCACCCCCTGACACCCATGACCGACGCCAATCTGGTCCGGGTCTTGTCACGCCAGACCCCGCACCAGGTGGGCTTAGTAGACGTGAATGCAGTGACTCATGGCAGCGCTGCAATCCGAGCACGATTTGACGAACTCCGAGAGGCAGGCTGCCGCCATGCCATCGTTGACGCTATCAACGACGCCGACCTGATGAGTATCGGAGAAGCCCTCGCCAGCATGAAGCTGGTCACAGGTGGATCGGGTATCGCCCTTGGTCTACCCGAGAATTTCCGTCGCACCGGTGAGATGTCCGGCAGCACAGATCCCACCTTGCCGCAGACGAACGGCCGATCGGCGGTCCTGGCTGGTAGTTGCTCCATCGCCACTCGCAGTCAGATCGTTGCCGCTCAGGATCATTGGCCGAGCCTTAGCCTGGACCCCCTCAGCTTCGCCGACACGCCGGAACGTGGCGCTGCCGATGCGCTTGCTTGGATTGACAGTCAGACCGCAGACGCGCCAGTGCTAATCTATTCCTCCGCCGACCCCGACGCAGTCGCGAAGGCACAAGACAAGCTGGGCCGCGACGAAGCCGGCGACCTGGTGGAGGACACCATGGGAGCCATTGCGCAGGGCCTGGTGGAACGCGGCGTTCGCCGGCTGGTCGTTGCCGGCGGCGAGACCTCGGGCGCCGTGGTACAAGCGTTGGGCGTCACGGGCCTACGGATCGGGCCGGAAATCGATCCGGGCGTGCCCTGGACCGAAACTCTCAATGAGCCGCACATGGCCCTGGCCCTAAAATCCGGGAATTTCGGCGCGCC